>JAUVQZ010000151.1 GCA_030597865.1 Pseudomonadota bacterium
AATAAGATGATTCGGGCCTGGTATATTCAGGTCCAAGATGAGACCCTTGCTCCAGCCCGGATGGTGGAGTTCATGGAAAATCATGTCGAAAGCTGTGATGAATGTCTCATGGACCTAGGTATCCAGGAGGAGATCAAAAAGATCACAGCCATTGTCCTGCCCCCCTCTAAAATGACCAAGCCGCCTAAACGCCCCAAGACTGCTGAACCTGTTATGCCATCGCCCAAGGACCTGGAGGCCATCGACAAGGAAAAGGGTGATGAATCCACAGATGACGATGAGGCCACAGGTGACGATGATAACACCGATGGCGATGGCGATGATGACATCGAGGTAGATGGTGCCGACGCAGAGCTTGACGATGCCGACCTGGAGTAGGGCGTCCCTTGTTTTGCCATTAAGATGAAGGTGAGGGGGATATTGAACACCGCCGACCTGGAAATCTAAAAAAAGGAGTCACCGCAGCCAAAAAAGGCGCGGTGACTCCTTTTTTTTGGTTCAGCACAAAATAGAGCGGCAGCGGGATGCGCCGATCATTCCTTTGCCCTCTACGTCTGGGAGGTGTTGTTTTGGTTTTATTATCCCGGGTGCGACAGGATGCCCTTCGACCCTTGGACCCTTCGACAAGCTCAGGGCACCGCAGGCTCTAGGCACCGCAAGCTCAGGGGACGGATTGTTTGTAATGCCGTTCGTTGAGCCTGTCGAAACGCCTTTGCCGGAGCCTGGACATGGGTTATGTAGCTGCCCTTCGACAGGCTCAGGGGGCGGGCAACAACAACCTCGTTCAACAGGCCCAGGGGACGGATTGTTCAAAATGCCGTTTGTTGAGCCTGTCGAAACGCCTTTGCCAGAGCCTGGACATGGGTTATGTAGCTGCCCTTCGACAGGCTCAGGGGGGCGGGCAACAACAACCTCGTTCAACAGGCCCAGGGGACGGATTGTTTGTAATGCCGTTCGTTGAGCCTGTCGAAACGCCTTTGCCAGAGTCCTGAGTATGGATATTTAGCTGCCCTTCGACCCTTCGACAGGCTCAGGGCACCGCAGGCCCAGGGGAAGGGTAATAAAATAACAACCTCGACCACAGGCCCGAGGCGGCCTGCCGGTTAAATCACATTCTCAGAAATGGTTACTTTCCGCCCCCTGAACCTATCGAAGGATGGAGGAAATTCCTTGCCAGTTCAGGTAATTTTTCAAAATCCCCCCTTACCAAGGCCTCCTTCTTTTTTCTACCCCAACCCTGGACTTGTTTTTCTCTGTAATATGCCTCGTCGATCCTTGAAAACTCTTCCATATAAATCAATTTGACAGGTATTCTTTTGCGGGTATAGCTCGCACCTTCACCATCTTGATGCTGGTTGATTCTGTGTTCCAGATCCCTTGTGCTGCCAGTGTAATAACTGCCATCGGAGCACAGCAATATGTACATATAGCCTTTTGCCATTTTACCAAAACTCACTGTTGTCGTTGTCTGGTAATACCCTTCGACCCTTCGACAGGCTCAGGGCACCGCACGCTCAGGGCACCGCAGGCTCAGGGGACGGGTTGTTTGTAATGCCGTTCGTTGAGCCTGTCGAAACGCCTTCGCCAGAGTCCTGGTATGGTTATGTAGCTGCCCTTCGACCCTTCGACAGGCTCAGGGCACCGCAGGCTCAGGGGACGGGTAATAGCGGCCCCAGTCTCCACACCCAGGGGACAGGTAATAGCAACCTCGCCCAACAGCCCAGGGTACGGATTGTTCAAAACACCGTCCGTTGAGCCTGTCGAAACGCCTTCGCCAGAGTCCTGAGTATGGTTATGTAGCTGCCCTTCGACCCTTCGACAGGTCCAGGGCACCGCAAGATCAAGGGACGGGGCAATAGCAGCTTCGTCTGGCAGGTATCTTTTTCACATGGGCAGGATGTGGATTTCTTCCCTCATGGGGTGGGCGCCTTTGACAAAGAGGCCCTTGCGGCCGTCAATGGAGATCCGATCACCAAAACGGATGGTGTGTTCATTAATGACGCATTGCTCCCGGGCCTCGGAGACCTGCATGGACTGACAGCCCACCACACAGGTTTTTTCCAGGCGCAGGGTGATCACCGAGGCGTGGGAGGTCTGGCCGCCCCGGGCGGTGAGCAGGCCATCGGCCAGGGAAATCTCCTTGATGTCCTCGGGCACCGTATCCTGGCGAATCAGGATAAGGGACGCCTGGGGATCCTGGCTCCGCAGCTTTGCGATATTTCCCTCTGTGAACACGGCCCGTCCGGAAAGGGCCGAACCGCTCACCCCAATACCCTTACCAAGGATGTCCCTGGCAAACGTGGGACCGCCCACAAAGACATGGAAGCGTTCCCTTTTCTTGATGGTGATCATATCCCTGGTCTGGAGGATGGAGAGATCCTCTGCCTTGGGTCCTTCAAAGGTAAACTCAATCTCCTGGGGATTCCAGCGTTTTTCATAGACCAGGTTTCGGGCAATGGCCAGCAGCTCCTGGTAGATCTCCGGCGCCTTTTTCTCCAGGCTCTCCTGGGCTGGCCGGCCATCTATTTCCGCCTGCTCCACAGAGATGGGGCAAGCGGTGACCAGACCGCTGACAATATCCTCGCCCTGGTCGCCGCTGGCATAATCACCCCAGAGGGCCACCCGCCGCACCTTGCGGTAGGGGTGGGCGGTAAAGACCACGCCGCTGCCGGCGCTCTCGTCCTTATTGCCAAAAACCATGGTCTGGACAATAACCGCTGTACCCCAGTAGTCGGAAACCCCCATCAGGTTACGGTATTCCTTGGTCTTGTCTGTATCCCAGGAGGTCAGCACCATCTCGATGGCGGCAATGAGCTGGAGCCAGGGGTCATCGGGAATGCCAATGCCTAAGGAACGGATCTTCTCCTGGTACATCAGGGCCAGTTCCCGCATCTGGCCCGGTGAGAATTGGGCCTTCTTGGTGATGGAGTATCTTCCCTTGGCCTCATTCATCAAGGCCTGGAAGATTTCCCGCTCCACCCCGCAGGTCATGGCCCAGGACTGCAGAAATCGACGATAATTGTCCCAGGCCAGATATTTTTTGCGGCCTGAGGTGCCCACGGCCTCGGCAATTTTTTCATTGAGGCCGATATTGTGGATGGTGGCCATCATGCCGGGCATGGAGATGGAGGCGCCGCTGCGCACTGAAACAAGCAGTGGGTTGTCGGTATCGCCGTAGGTGGTGTTGGTCTGGACCTCAAGCTGCTCCAGGGAGGACTTGATCCGCCTGAGCAGATTCTCCCGAGCCCGGCTGAAGGTGTGGATCACATTCCAGCAGCGGAAGACCTCGGTGGTGATAATGAAACCCGGGGGCACGGGATTGCCGTCTTGGCTGATCTGGGTGAGATTAAAGCCCTTATTGCCCAGGAGCACGAGGTTATGGGCCATGGCGCTGTTCTCGCCAAGGTGGTGAATGATCTTGTCCGGATTATAACTCATGAGCAGGTCGAGCTGCTCCTCATCGAGGATTTCCCGCTGTCTCTCCAGGGTGTGGTAGATGTCGGTGATGAAGTTATCCAGGTGCTGGAGGCCAAAGGTGGTGGCGATAATCTCCCGCATGAAGGCCTCGGAGAGCTGGTGAACATCATTGACAGACGTCCCCTCCCCCCCCTCTCCCTGCAACATATTACGGTATTTAGCCAGCAGGTTGCCGGGGCCGATCTGGGGGATGATGATCGACAGGTTGTTCTGGTGGATATTGGTGTAATAGGCGTAAATGACATCCTTGACCCCCTCGGAAAGGCCCCGGAAGATATCAAGATACTGGGTGTAGGAGAAGCGGGCCAGGGCCAGGGAGTTGGAGAGCAGGGAAACGTAGGTGTCCAGGCGGCGGCTGGTGATGCCGTCGATCTTCAGGGCCCGAATATAGAGACGCAGACATTTCACCACCCGAATAAAGGTGGATTTGGTAATAAAACTGCCCTCCACCAGGGTCGGCAGCTTTTCTAGATAGATATTGGCCATGTTTTCCAGGCGGAAGGTCAGGCTCAGGGCGTCAAACTTCTTCTCCCGGTAACGGCCATACACCGAGGGAATATCCACGGCAATATGGCGCTTATGGAAGATATCCTCCCGGGCCTCAAAGACCTGGTCACTGAGGATGATCTCCTTTAATTTCTCCAGATGGGTGAGCAGGGAGTTAAGGCATTGGAAGGTGTCGCACAGGGCCAGATCCTCCAAAAGGGGTTGGAGCTCCGGGAAACCGCCTTTCACCGCCTCTTCAAGCTGGTGTCTGATCTCCTGGAAGCCCAGGTTGTACTTCTGGTCAAGGAGTTTGTACATCTCCACCAGGAGCCGGAAGCGGTCCCGTTCCCCTTCGCTCAGATCAATCTGCAGGTTGAGAAAACTGTCCAGGCGCTTGCTGTCTAAGAGCAGCAGGTCTTTTTCCTCCTTGATCTGGGTGAGCTGGAAGATGCGTTTGGTCAGCTTATGGAGCTGGTCGACAAAAATGCCCTTGGCCTGAACCTGGACCAGGATCTCAGCTGGCAGATAGTCCTTGAGGTGGGATGTATCCAGGGTACGCCAGAAACGCATGATGGCCTGGATAAAGCCGACAATGAGGTTGGAGCTTTCCACATGGCTCTGTTTGCGCAGGAAGTGGATGAGGATGTCCTTGCGCTTGTGGATCTCGTCTAACTCGGTGGAGACATCCCGCAGCTTGCCCTCGGCGCCGATCTCATTAAAAAAGACCGGCATCAGCTTACTGAACTGTTTGACCAGGTTATAGACCGGTTCAATGGGATGGTTGAGCAGGTTGGTGATATCGCGCTGGAAGAGATCCGTGTCCTTAACGCAGGTCCCGGAAAGATTGACGTTGATGATCAACGCCGAAAAGAGGGTGGCGCACCATTTGGGCTCCTGCATGATGAGGTGGAGCCAGGCCCGGATATTGGTGAGATGGGCCGGGTTGGTGATGGGCTGCCACTCATCGTCAACGCCGCTGACATTGGCGTACTGGAAGCCAAAACGCACCGCCTCCCAGAGAAAGGTCTCGGCCAGGCGGCTGGAGCCGCGCCTGAAGGCCTCGGTGCCGAGCACCTGGATACATTGCAGGGCGGTGTGGGGATAGAGCCGGACGTTGTCCTTGAGGAGCTGCATGGTGGTCAGCAGAAAGCTCTCAATCTCCTCAAAGGATTGCTGGTGGATGAGGGTCACCAGGCTGCGGTTGATCTCCCGCAGGCTTTCCTCGTGGATAAGGTAGAGCCCGGAGGTGTTCATGATCTTGAAGAGGAAGATCAGCTTGCGGTTTTCCGTGAACCGGTCCGGCAGCTCCTCGCTCTCCAGGGCGTGGGTGGCAATGAGTTTGTCCGGGATATCCTTATAGAGCCGGACGATATCCATATGGGCCGGCAGGTTCAAAAGATTTTCCAGGGTTTCCGGGTGGGCGGCATCGCTGAGCTCAGCCAGGTTTGCCAGGTGACTGCGGATCCGCTCATGGGAAATGGCGGAGAATAACTCCCCCGCCTCCCAGCTGCTGCACATTTCACCGCACTCCTCCTGGAACCAGGGCAGGGTATCCTCCTCGGACAGCCAATAGGTGTAATTCAGGGTGAGAACCTTATGGAAAAGGGCGGTGGTGGCCGTGAGGTCAAAGCTGTTCTCCCGGGCCGAGACCAGGAGGTTGGTGGCCATCTTTTTCATGGGATGATGGCCCTGGACCATGAACATAATGGCCTGCTCGTCAAGCTCGGACATGGTCTGAAAAAACTGGTCAAGGACCTCCTGGTAATCAGGGAGCTCGGGCCTGATCAAGGACAAGAACCGCTCCACATAGGCAAGAAGGGACTCCACGGCCAGACCGCGGAGCTGCTCGTTGCGGCTGGATTCGCCAATGACCTGAAAAAAGAGCGTGGTGAACTGCTGGAAGGCGGCCGGTCCCTGCTCGCTGCGGCAGTATAACTGGCTGTTTTTTAGGACAAAGGCGCGCAACCGGGGAAGGAGCAGGATCCAGTTGCGGTAGGGATGGCTGATTTCCAGAAGCAGCTCTTCTATACCTCTGTGGATACCGCGATACTCTTTGACCACTTCGCAGAGCAGCAGATGCTCGGCGGCGATCTCCACATGGTCAACGGCGGTTTCCTCAAGGTTGGCCTTAAGGGCATCGGATGTTTCAGTGAGTGAGGACATTGGTTGAGAAGTTGTGAAGATGGGAAATAAGAAGTTGTGAAGATGAGAAATAAGAAGTTGAGTAGAAGGCGCTTTTTCTTAATTTAGAATTCACCCTTCTTCTTATTTCTCAAATTCCTACTTCTCATCTTCTTTTTAATTTTACAGCATCTTCTGATTGTCCATGAGCTGGATCAGGTCAAGTACCCGGTTTGAATAGCCCCATTCATTGTCATACCAGGAGAGGATCTTGACCATGGTGCCGATGACCTTGGTGGAATCGCCATCAACGATGGAGGAGTGCTGGTTGCCCTGGTAATCGATGGAGACCAGGGGGGCGTCCGTATAACCCAGATAGCGATTGGCCGCCTCTTTTAAGGCCTGGTTGACCTCGGAGACAGTGGTCTCTTTTTCCACCTCCATGACGGCATCAACGATGGAGACGTTGGGGGTGGGTACCCGGATGGCCAGGCCGTCAAATTTTCCTTTGAGTTCCGGCAGGACCAGGGAGACGGCGGCGGCAGCCCCGGTCTTGGTGGGGATCATGGACATGGCGGCGGCCCGGGCCCGGCGCAGGTCGCCGTGGGGGAAATCAAGGAGGCGCTGGTCGCCGGTATAGGCGTGGACCGTGGTCATCAACCCCTTCTTGATCCCGAAACGGTCGAGGATGACCTTGGCAAAGGGGGCCAGGCAGTTGGTGGTGCAGGAGGCGTTGGAGACGATATGGTCGGTGGCCGGGTCATACTCGTGGTCATTGACCCCCATGACAAAGGTTTTCACATTTCCTTTGGCTGGGGC
>JAUVQZ010000156.1 GCA_030597865.1 Pseudomonadota bacterium
GGATAGAGGGCAATGCCGAGGCTCATGGTCAGTGGCACCGAGGTTGTGCCGCAGACAAGGTGCAGGGCCTCAATCTGGCTCCGTATTCTCTCGGCCAGGAGCAGGGCCCCCTTTTTGTCGGTGTTTTCGAGGATAACGGTGAACTCTTCCCCCCCATAACGGGCCGCTAGATCAATGGTGCGCACCGATTCCCGTAATACCTTGGCAACCTCCCGCAGGGCCTCGTCGCCAAAGGGATGGCCATGGGTGTCGTTGACCTGCTTAAAATGGTCAATGTCGCAGAGAAGGAGGGCGATTCCTGTGCCCATGCGGTCAGCCCTCTCAGCCATGTTCATGAGGGCGTTTTGAAAGGTTCTATGGTTGGCCAGACCGGTGAGGCCATCGGTGCTGGCCAGTTGGAAGACCTTTTCATGGGCCCTGCCCAAATCGATTTTTGTGGCGATCTGGGCGCCGATGACCTCAAGGATGTTTTGGCGTTCCTTGCTGAAAAGCCCTGGGGAACGACCGGCCACGATCAGGGTGCCGATGGGCCCTTGCTGTTTTATGATCAGGGGCAGGATGAGCAGGGAGCCGAAACCGGCCATGGGAGTTTCCTGGGAGAAGATGGGCGCCGGGCCGTTATACTCGGGGCGCGGCGGCATGGTACGTTGCATCTTCATGGCCTGGTTGACCAGGCAGGTGTCTTCGGAGATCTCTGCCCCCTCAAGGTTTTCGGCGCCAGGGCCCTTGGCCAGGACAATGGTGTGATTTTCCCTGTTCCTAAGGGTGATGGCGACAAAATCGGCGCCGGTGAGGTTGCGGACAGCATTCTCCGTGGCCTGGAAGGCCTCTTCCAGGCCCAGGACGCCGTTAAGCTCCTGGAGAGCCAGGCACACCTGGCTGGTCGCCTTCTTGTCGCGGTCAATGTCGGCAAGCTGCAGGGCCAAGAAGATATCAAGGCTTATCTTCTGTGCCGCAGCCCGCAGCAATTCTTTTTCTTTTGTAGACCAGGAGTCGGCCTTTGCCCGGTCCACGCAGAGATAGCCGGTGGGGCAGGTTTCGCTTATTTTTTCCAGGGCCAGGGCGAAGAAACTGCCCACCCCATGGCCCTGTGGGTAGTAGGGCAGACCTTGGAAGAGCGGGGTGGAGGGCTGGCCCGCGATTTCTTGACGTCCCTGTCTCAGGCTGACGAAGATCCCTGATTCGGCCGGAAAGCTGTGGGCAAACTCCAGTTCTTCCACGGAATAGGCGGCCCTGAGGTTCAGGGTCTCGCCGTTTTTACTTGCCGTTACCAGGATGGCCGTTGTCAGCTGGAGCGTATGGCAGAGGAGTTGGAGCTGCAGGCTGAATGAGGCGGCCAGGGCCTCGTTGGTTTGCGGTTGGCTGTAGGTCGAGCTTGTGTCGTTATCAAAGGGCAGATCAGCCGGGGGTGGTGGCGGGCTTGGCTGGGCAAGGGGAGCCTTTGGGGGCATTGGCGAAACCGGGATGGGCGCTGGGGATGGTTTTAGCCAAAAAAAGAGGGGGGCAATCAGGATGGCCAGGGCAATGGGGTGCAGATAGATCGGCAGGCTGTAGCGGCTGATGACCAGGCCGGCCAGCCAGGCGGCGCCAAGGAGGATCCCACCCCAAAGATAGGATGAGAGTGTATTTTTTATCACAGGCATGGACGGTTACCCTCCTGTCCTCAAGCCCCCTTGAGGTTAGCTTAAAACATTACCTTGACGTCCCGTGGGACGGTTCGCCAGTCTAGGCTCGCCGTTTCAGTGTTATCTGATTTTGAACAAAAGGAAAAAAAATAAGCCAGCCTTGTTAATCAGCATTTCATGACCGTGCATCATGTGATGCCGAGGCAGTTGTCGCAGGCATTACAGGTGTCGGCATGATCCATGCCAAAATAGTCATGGATGAGCCCCTTCCTGCAGCCATGTATCTTAATGTATTGAACCATGAGGTGCAGCTTTTTTTGCTCGGAAAGGGTTTTGGCGCCAATTTTTTCAGCCTGGAGCTGGGGGGGAAGGGGGGTGCAGAGACGGATATCCCTGTTTTTCAGGGAACCTTCGCTGACACCGTGGCGCTCAAAAAGGGCCAGGCAGGTTTCCAGTCGGGAATCAGACCGGTGTTTGAAGAGCATCTTGTCCTTGAGCCACTCCAGCCCCAGGCTGTTTGCCTCGTCGATATTGTCGTTGAGCATCTGCCAGAGGCGGTTGTGGAAATCGGCCTCCGGGTTATTCCACTTGATGAAATCCATCTGGATGAGCAGGTCTGATTGATCGTAGAGGAGGAGGCATTCGGCGGGCTGGCCATCCCGGCCGGCCCGGCCTATCTCCTGGTAATAGGATTCCATGGAGCCGGGGATCTCAGCGTGGATAACCAGACGGATATTGTCCTTGTCCACCCCCATGCCAAAGGCGTTGGTGGCCAGGATGAGGTTGTTTTGCCCTGCCATGAATTTTTTTTGAGCTGCCCGGCGCTGCCCGGCGTCCAGGCGGCCGTGGTAGATGAGATGGGGGATATGTTGGTCGTCAAGCAGCCGGCTCATGGACTCCAGGGATTTGATCAGGCAGAAATAGACGATGGCATTTCCCCCTTCCTGCCGACGCCTGTCAAGGATGGCCTCCAGCTTTTGATCAGCGCCAAAGATATCCTGAACCTTGAGAATAAGGTTGGGCCGCTCAATGCCCTGGTGGAAAATGGTAACCTCCCCCGGATCCAGGCCGAGCTGTTTGATGATATCGTCCTGCACCTCCGGCGTGGCCGTGGCCGTAAGGGCAATGGTGGTGGGGTTGCCGGTGAGGCGGCGTATTTCGTTGAGACGGCTGTAGTCGGGCCGGAAATCATGGCCCCACTCACTGATGCAATGGGCCTCATCCACCGCCAGCAGGCTGATGGAGCGCTGGACGAGGATGTCGAGGAACTCCTTTTTACGGAAACGTTCCGGGGTGACATAGAGGAGTTTATAGAGGCCATCAGCCACCTCCCTATATCTTTGATGGCGCTGGGCCGCAGTCAGGGAGGAGTTGATAAAGGTGGCATCGACACCTTTGGCCCGCAGGGAGGCAACCTGATCCTGCATCAGGGCAATGAGGGGTGATATGACCAGGGTAAGACCGTGGTTAAGGAGGGCCGGGATCTGATAGCAGAGGGATTTTCCCATGCCGGTGGGCATCATGACCAGGCAGTGGCTGCCGGCCAGCAGGGTGTTGATGATCTCCCCTTGGCCGGCCCTGAAGTCCTGGTGGCCAAAGGGTGATTGCAGGAGGTCGCGAGGCTGTTGCATGGGTTGTATTGTCTCAGAGTATAGGGTTTTGGCCGTAAATAGTTGAGGCGTATTCCCTGGTGCCTCATATTGTTTTTTTGACACGGAATCCAAGGAAAACAACAAGAGGCTTTTTCAGTGTGTTCCGTGGATTCCGTGGCAAAAACCTTAAGTTGATGACATTGGCCAATACCGTCCGACCTCAGATATCTCTTCCCTTATATGGGTGAAGTAAATCTTTTAAAAAAAAGAGAAAAAGATGTTGAAAAGAGAAATGAATTGTCGCATATAGTAATCATTACTAATTAATTATTTCAAATGGAGATTGTCATGGCAAAATGCGGATGCGGTAGCAGTAAGGGCTTAACAGATGAGCAGAAAAATATTCTTAACGCTATGGCCGGCATGGGTGATCCTGTCGCCTGTAAAGAGATAGCAGCAGCCGTGGGCATGGAAAGTAAGTCCGTGAGTTGTAAGCTCACCAGCCTGAAGAAGAAGGGGTATATCGACAGCCCGGTTCGCTGTAAATATTCCATCACTGCAGATGGTAAGGCTGCTCTCTAATATTGCATTGCCGGACTTAGCAAAAGGATAAAACAATGGGCAAACATCAATGCCCCTGTGGTTATATGTATGATCCAGCTAAGGGTGTCCCTGATAATGGTGTTGCCCCTGGAACTGCTTTTAATGATCTGCCCGCAGACTGGTGTTGTCTGCTCTGCGGGGTGGAAAAGGATTTCTTTAAAAAACGTGATTAGGCGGGAAGTTTTAGCCAAAGAGTAGGCTCTTTCCCCCTGCTTACATAAGACGTATAAATATCAATGGGTGACTGGATATGGCGGCCAGAAAGCCTTCTGTTGAAGATTGTGCATTAGATTCATCGCGCTGGGAGAAGACCTTTCAGCGTATCAAGATGCCCATTGATCATTTTATCCACGATGATACCGCTTCAGGGCTTCTGCTCATGGGCTGTACAGTGTTGGCCTTGTTTCTGGCTAATACAGGGTTTGCGCCTATTATGACCACATCCGTCATACCGTGGTGAGCCTCCATGTCGGCTCTTTTGTCCTGCACCACACCATTGTCTGGCATGCCCTTCTGTTTGCCGTGTTTTTTCGGATTGCTGCCGCCGTTGAATGGGGAAATATCGACGCGCTGCCGAAAATGTCGGAGAGCTGGAGGTTCGATTTTCACTTTTTAACTTTATGTTAGGTGAAAGTAGTATGCCCGAATTTTATTCCGGCAAAGAATAGGATCCGTCTTTATCGTGCACTTCCCGGCCGGTGACTGGCGGGTTGAAAACGCAGACCATCCGCATGTTGACGCCTTTGTTGGCACGCAAGGTATGCTGGTCGTTTTTATTGAGGGCATAGACAGTGCCTTGGCGAATGGGATGGCTGGTGCCGTCTTTTTTTTCGACAATCTCACCTTGGCCTTCAATACAGTAGACCGCTTCTAAATGGTTTTTGTACCACAGACGCAGGTCTTCTCCCGCCTTGATAATGGTGTCATGTAATGAGAACCCCATGTCGTCGTTGGCCAATAGTAATCGGCGGCTGTTCCACTGTGGGGTATCGACGTCTGCTTCGCTACCGATAATGTCATCGTAAAGGTTTCTAACAATCATATTGTCACCGTGAGATTAAGCGGCAAGCGCTGTGCTGATGGCCTTGTCCAGAATGTCAAAGCCTTCTGCGATCAATGCCTCGCTGATAATGAGTGGGCCGAGGAATTTGATGACCTGGCCTTCTGAGCCTGCCGTTTCAATGACCAAACCATTTTCAAAGGAAAGGCGGCATATTTTGCTAGCCAGTTCCGCATCGTTAAATTCAGCTCCCCAGATCATGCCGTAGCCGCGCACCTCGTTGATATGCTCAGCATATTTTTTGCCGAGCCCCAGCATTATTTTTTCAACAAGCTTTGATTTGCCTTTGAGGCCCAAGGAGAACGTGTTGTCGGACCAATAGTGGCTAATGGCGGTTTGCGATGCCACAAAGGCCAAATTGTTGCCACGGAAGGTGCCGGAGTGTTCGCCCGGGGTCCATTTGTCCAGTTCGGGTTTGAGCAGGACCAATGACATAGGATGACCAGCACCAATGGATTTTGACAGGGTGACAATGTCGGCCTCGATGCCGGCCCGCTCAAAGCTGAAAAAATCGCCTGAACGGCCATTGCCGATTTGAATGTCGTCAATGACGAGTAAAATGTCGAAGTCGTCACATATTCTGCGCATGGCGCGCAACCATTTGTCCCCGGCGACATTGATGCCCCCCTCGGCCTGGATGGTTTCCATGACAATGGCGGCGGGCAACTCCGTACCGCTGGAATCGTCTTCGAGGATTTTGCGCAAGTAGGCGATGGTGTTGACCTTCTCGCCGAGGTAGTTGTGGTAAGGCACCTGGGTGGTATTGGCCGGCACACCGTAATTGTCATCATGGTAATAACTGTTGCCGGTAATACTCAAGGCACCCATGGACATGCCATGAAAACCGTTGGTAAATGACATCACCTGGGTGCGTTTTTTTACCTTGCGGGCGATTTTAAGGGCTGTTTCCACGGCATTAGTGCCGGTAGGGCCGACAAATTGCAGCTTGTAGTCCAGCTTGCGTGGTTTTAAAATATTGTTCACAAAGGTTTGGATGAATTCTCTTTTGGCAACTGTCGCCATATCAAGCGCATGGCCAATACCGTTGTTTTGCAGGTACTTAATCACGGCTTCATTAATGATCGGGTTGTTATGGCCGTAATTGAGGGCACCAGCCCCTGCAAAAAAGTCTATATAACGCTTGCCATCCTCATCCCAGATTTCTGCACCTTGGGATGTGGCAAAGGTGGTTGGGAAGGAACGAATATAGCCACGAACCTCTGATTCGTATTGTTCAAATAATGCTAAAGACATGGTTTTACTCTTTTAGGTTATGGATTTGATTAAGGTTCGGCCCTTGGAAGCCGTGAAGGTGTAGAGCAGTTCTGCTTCGTGGGCATCCTCGCCAAATTGATCAGCGGCCAGATAGGTTTCTTGGCTGATTTCTAAATCGTAACAGCTGGCAAAGTTGCTGAAAAAATTGTGGGAAGCAGTGTTGGAAGGGCCAATGGTCGTGGATAATGTGTCCACGGTAGGGCGGTGGGCCTGGTTTTTTATAAGGGTTCGTAAAAGCTCTTTGGCCAGCTTTTTGCCGCGCATACTAGAGGCAACGGCAACTTGCCAGACGAAGAGGATATGGGGGGCATCTGGGCGAATATAGCCGGAGATGAAGCCTACTGTTTTACCGTTGAACTCTGCCAGCACACAGGTGTCGGCAAAGTGGTCGGCCTGCAGAAAATACAAATAACGGGAGTTGAGATCTAACGGCGGGCAGTTTTTGACGAGGTCGTAAATCGCCGGGCCGTCCTCTAAATGGGGCTTTCGAAAAATGACACCTTGCAGGTGCTGCTCACAGGTCTCCATGATGAATGGTGGTCGTTTTTGAAGGTTGAAATTCAACCAATCGTAAACATAGA
>JAUVQZ010000072.1 GCA_030597865.1 Pseudomonadota bacterium
AAATGTTTTTTCTAGCACAACAACCATATCCACCGCATCCAAACTATCCAGATCCAGGTCGTCATAGAGGGTCGCCTCCGGCACCATAATGGCCGGATCGAGTTCAAACTCGGCCGCCAGCACCTCAACAACCTTCTGGCGCAGCTCATCGTCAGACATCATCTTCCATTCTCCTTAAAACAAGGGCAGCATTAACACCACCCAGGGCAAAGTTATTTTTTACCAGTGTTGTAAGCGACTGGGGGCGCAATTGCTGAACAAGGTCAACGCAGGCACATTCAGGTTCAGGGTCGGTGAGATTCAGGGTGGGGACAATCTCCTGGCGGGCCAGCATCTCAAGGAGAATGATGGTCTCCAGCACCCCGGCCGCCCCCAGGGTATGGCCGAAATGACCCTTAAAGGAACTCACCGGCACCGAGCCGTTCACCGCCTGGGCAATGGCCTGGGCCTCGGCCCGGTCACCCTGCTCCGTGCCAGTGGCATGGGCATTAACATAATCGATCTCATCGGCGCTCACCCCGGCCTCGTCCAGGGCCTGGATCATGGCTCTGGCCATACTGGCGCTATGGGGATTGGCAATATGCTCACTGTCGTTGACATGGCCAAAACCACAAATTTCGCCGTAGATCCGCGCCCCCCGCCGCCGGGCCGATTCAAGACTCTCCAGCACCAAGATGCCGCTGCCCGCTCCACATACCACACCATCGCGCTTTATGTCAAAGGGGCTGGGAGTGGCGGTGGGCGTCTCATTTCTACAGGAGGCGGCACGCACCACATCAAAGACCCCGGTCACAGAGGCATGGGTCTCATCGGCCCCGCCGCAGAGCATGGCCTGCTGCCGGCCACTCTTCACCAGCAGATAGCCAAGGCCAAGGGCCTGGGCCGCAGAGGTACAGGCGCTGGTCGGAGCCCACTGCTCACCGGTAATACCCAGGGCCAGACAGACATTGGCACTGGCACTATGGCCCATGATCTTAAAAAACTCGCCCGCCTTAATGCCCTCAATGGAGTTTTCAAAGAGGTAATGGCCATAGAGAGCGGCAAGGGCCTCCGGGCTACCTGTGGTGGAACCGATCACCGCTCCCACCTCACCTCCTGTCAGAAAATCATCGGCAAGACCGGCATCTGCTGCTGCCTCCTGGGCGGCAAGGGTGGCATAGATGGCCAGTGGCCCCATGGCCCGGCGCAGGGAACGGGGTATTTTTTTTTTGGCATCAAAGGCCGGGACCGGTGCAGCAAGCAAACTCTTCATGCCGCTGATCCCACCCCACTCAGCCATGACCTGGACAGCAGAACGGCCCTGCCAGACACCGTTGACAAATTCATCAACGCCAAGGCCATAGGGGGAAACAGACCCCCGTCCAGTTATGACAACCCTGTTCATTGACATTGCTTGACATCCTCCCACAACTCTTCCAGGCCTGTCATCTCACCAACGGTGACCAAACCGGCCAGGGCCGCGCCCATCACCCCGTTCATCAAGGTGGACTGGCCGCTGAGCCACAACCCGGTTATCTTGGTACGCGCTCCCGGGTTATACTGGCCCAGACAGTACATGGCGCCATAACAGGAGCCATGGGGGGCGGAAAGCTCATCCCTGAAGGTCAAGGGAGTCCCCACGGCCAGGGGTTCAATGGCGGCATATTCATCACCCCACACCCGGGCGGCATGACCGATCATCTCAGCGGCCACCTGTTCCTTAAAAGAGGCATAGGCCGCAGGGCGGTTCTTGGGAATGGAATCATGGAAGCGGGCCACCTCCTGCCAATGGGCTGGGGCCAGCAATATAACACCTTCCGCCTTGACAGACAACGATTGACTGTCACGATAACCGGGACTGGACATCATTAATTGCCGCTGTGGCGGGGAACTAACCATAAAATCACTAAATTCGGCCGGACCGGGCGGCACAGAGTAATAATTATGCCACTGGAGGGCGTCCACCGCCTCCCCGGCCGACAGCCGCCCAAAAAGGGCATACATGGACATGGTATTCTCCAGTTCCCGCACCCTGGAGATATAGGCCGGCCGGAAAAAATCGTTATTCACCAAGGTAAGCATGGCCGTCGGGTGGCCAGTAAAAATGACATCCGTGCAGTCAATAATCTCTTCGTCAACCTTAACGCCACACACCTGCTGACCATCAGTCTCAATGGCCTCCACCTCGGAGGAGGTTCGCACCTCCACACCATACTGGGCCAAGACCTGGACATGACTGTCAACAATGGCCTGGCCGCCGCCGCTCACGGTATAGGTCCCCATATAATAGCTGTGCACAACCATGGCATGGACATCCAGCCGCGCCTTGCTCACCGGCACCCCATAGAGAAAGGAGGGCAAGGCGAGCACAGCCTGGAGCTCCTGATTTGAGGTAATGGAGTCGAGAAAATCGGCCAGGGATTGGTGGCGGCTGGACATACCCCGCAAAAAAGGGGTCAGGGGGAGATCAAGATTATAGAAAGGAATCTCAGCACAAATGGCCTGAATAGTGGCAAAATAGGAGTCAATGGCCCCTTGCTCATCAGGAAACTGCTCCTTCAAATGGGTGCTGAAGCGCTCATAGGAGAACTAGGCCTGCACAGGCTGACCACGGCCATGGATCTGGACATGATCATAGCCATCCTCAGGAAAGGGGACGATATCCATCAGGGGCTCAACACCCAGATACCTCCACAGCCGCCTGGTAAAATCTCCAGGCCCGAGGTTGCCCATGTAGTGAAACCCCACATCAAAGGGGATTTTTTGGCGCTTAAAGCGCTGCAGGGCCCCACCAACCAAGGGTTTCTTCTCCAACACCATGACCTGCCGACCAGCCTTGGCCAAGAGGGCCGCCACGGTGAGGCCACTTATACCTGAACCGATAACAACGGCCCTGGTCATGGAGCCACCCGCACAACAAGGGCGGCATTAACGCCACCAAAACCTGAAGCATTGCAGAGAATACGCGAGGGTTTCAGCTCCATGGTCTGTTGGGGGATACGAAGGCCCTGGGAAAACTCATCCGCCCCCTGGAAATTAATATGGCCGGCCACAAAACCACCTTGGCCCATGAGCAGGCCATAGACCACCTGGGAGGCGCCGGACATCCAGAATTCATGGCCGGTAAGGGCCTTAATGGCCGCAATGACCGGACCAGCCTGCCCCTGATCAATGCCAAAGAGGTGGCGCAGGGCCTCGGCCTCCTTGGCGTCCCCCACCTGGGTGGAGGTGGCATGGGCCATGACCAGATCAATATCCCCAGCAGCAAGTCCGCCATTATCAAGGGCCATTGCCATGGCCCGGCCGATCCCCTCACCACTGGGCACAGAGACATGATGGCCATCCGAGGTGGTGGCATAGCCTTCAACCTCTGCCAGGATAGGAGCGCCGCGTCCCAGGGCCATCTCCCTTTCCTCCAGCACCAGGGCTGCGGCCCCACCACTGGGGACAAGACCATCCCGCCCCACATCAAAGGGCCGGGAGGAGGCGGCCGGATCATCTTCACGCCGGGAAAAGGCGCCCAGGCCATCAAAGCTGCACATGGATTGCCAGGAGATCTCCTGGGCCCCGCCGCAAATCATCCGGTCCTGCTTGCCGGCACTGATCAACTCTGCGGCCTGACCAATGGCCATGGCGCCGCTGGCACAGGCGCCACTCACCGTCCAGGAAGAACCGTGGAGCTGAAGTTTGGTGGCCAGGTTGAGGGTGATGGTGCTGTTGAGGAGACGGAAGATATGGCCACTGCCAATGCCCTTGCTCTCACCGGCCTCAGCCAGCATCTGACACTGTTCAACACCGGTGACCACGGAGGAGTCATTGCCAAAGATGAGGCCACATCGTTCATCACCGGCCAGATCCATCTCAGCAATGCCGGCCTGGGCCAGGGCCTGCTCCACACTGGCCCAGGCCCACTGGCCAAACTCAGGCAGGGTCTTGCGATAACGCCGGCTTAGGCCGCTATTATCAAAACCGCGAATGACACCGGAAAGGGCGCTGCGAAAGCCCCGCTGCTTACGCTCATCAAGCAGGACAATACCACTGCGACCATGGCGAAGACTCTCCTGTACCTGCTGGCAATCCAGGCCCAGACTGGAGATAATGCCAAGGCCGGTGATGACCACCCGGCGATTTTCACATAATTGTTTCATACAGCCTATGAAGCGCTCCTACTCACCGCCAAAACCATCCTTGACGTCCTGCCATAATTTTTTAAAGCCCTGTTTGGCGTCTGGCCAAGCGGACTTGGACCCCTCCTTCACCTCTTTACCCATCTTCTTGCTCTCCCGGAATCCCTCCTTGAAACCATCGCGGACCTCACGGCCAAACTGACCAGTTTTATGATCCTCAGGCTCATCTTCTTCCTTGGCAAGACCGAGGACCGGCCAGATCAACAAAAGAACCAACAAGCTGACAAGTATTTTTTTATGCATGGGGAGGTGATAATGATGGAAGGTGATAGGTAATCGCTTCTGGGATGGGCGGGATAGGGGGAAATTACCGGCATCCCCTCAACAGGCCCATTAATCCCTAAGCGTAAATTGAGTTAAATTTCTACCTGTTTGTTAACGAATTCGCAACAGAAAGGTGGGGGGTGGGAAGGGTGGGAAAAATAATTTTAATGCTGGAAAATATCGCCATAAACACCTAGAACCCTGTAAAGGTTGATTTGAGCCCTCTGACCAGATAGGTTACTATGCATCCAATTTCGAGCCAATACTTTCCATACCTATTCAAATTAGGTCCATGGGCATTGGTGAGGCATGCGGGTTTTGAGGTTTACACTTTGCGGTTAACGGTTCGAGGTAGTTATACCCCAAGGGTTCAGTCCAATCCCCCTTTGGGGGGGGCAAGCGCCGGTTGTGGACTGTTAACGGTGGACCTCAGCAGCACGTAACGATGTAGTTTCGAGCAATTAGCCAAACCTGTATAGTTGCAATATTATTGGCCCATATCCATTATCTGCTGTTTTTTTTGAGAACCCCTTACCCATGCCCCCACACAACGAAAAACGCATCCTCTTTGTCCACCCCCTCGGCTACAAACTTGAACAGGCCGAGGGTGATATCTCCCGGGTGACCAATATCATGCCACCCCTTGGCCTGGCGTCCATTGCTGCCTACCTAGATGAACGGAGTTTTGAAACTGCCATTATCGACTGCTATGCCCACCCGGCCCAATCAGACGATCTCATCCGCTCCTTTCTCCAGGAAAAGAGGCCGGCCGTCATCGCCTTTTCCTGTACCACCTCAAGCTTTCTAGACGGGGTTCGACTGGCTGCCATGGCCAAGGAGCTGCTGCCAGGCATCAGTACCGTCTTTGGCGGCGTCCACGTCTCGGCCTTACAGGAGAAGGCCCTGGCTGATTATCCAGCGGTGGATTTCGTTGTGGTGGGCGAAGGGGAGGAGACGCTACATGAGTTCCTGATCACCCCGGCCCAAGGCAGGGCAGAGGTGGCGCAGCTCATCTGGAGAGACAACAGCGGCCTGGTGATCTACAATGACCAGAAGCGCCCCCCCCTGGATCTTGACACCCTGCCCTTCCCTGCCTACGAGAAGCTGAGCAACTACCCGGAGGCCTATCAGCTCCCCATCTTCAATTATCCCACGGAGCCAAACACCAGCTGTATCTCCAGCCGCGGCTGCCCCTATGCCTGTAGCTATTGCGACCGTTCGGTGTTCCGGCGCAGCTTCCGCTACAACTCGGCCGATTATCTCCACCGCCACCTGGCCTATCTCAAGGAAAAGTTCAATATCCGCCACATTAACTTCTACGATGACCAGTTCACCTTTAACCGTGACAGGGTGGAGAAGTTCTGCCGGGCAATGATTACCTCACCCCTGGGCATGACCTTTAACTGCGCGGTGCGGGCCGAGCATATCGACCTTGAGCTTTTACAGCTGATGAAAAAGGCGGGCTGCTGGATGATCAGCCTCGGCATTGAGACCGGCGACCAAGACCTGCTGGCCCAGCACCGCCAGAACGCCGACCTGACCATGCTGGCCAACAAGATCCACCTCATCAAAGAGGCAGGTATCCGGGTCAAGGGCCTCTTAATGATGGGGTTACCCGGCGAGAGCGAAGAGAGCATCAAAAAGAGCATGGACTACGTCTTTTCCCTGCCCATTGACACCTTTAACCTAGCCAAATTCACCCCCTTCCCCGGCTCCCCCATCTACCAGAATATCCACCAGCTTGGCAGCTTTGAAGAGGACTGGGAGAAGATGGATTGCATGCAGTTTCTCTTCATCCCCAAGGGCATGAACAAGGAGCGCATGGAGGAGCTGTTCATCTCCTTCTACAAGAGCCATTTCCAGCAGCCCAAGGTGCTGTGGGGCTATGTCACCATGCTGTGGAAGTCACCATCGAGCTGGCGGCGCTTTGCCGGAAATTTCTTTTCATTCCTCCGCTTTATCAAAAGCAATAAACGGCTAAAATAAGGTGGTGCCACAGGTGGCGGCAGATCATGCCGTGGAGCACCTTGAAAAAGGCGGCCAATCACTCAATTTTCTCAAAGGTCTGAATGGTATAGACATACCCCCTGCCAAACCTTGAAGGCACCCGCTTATGGGAAATCCTGACCTTCTCATCAGGGGCCGGTTTCCAGCCTTGAGGGATAATCTTTGTCCCCCTGGCCTTTTCAAATTTTAAGACCTTTTTGATCTCCGGGATATACACATTGAAGGCCCTCCGGCCCGTCTCCTTTATGATTCCGGTGACCGGATTGCCCGGCTCCTTGATATTCGGGTTTGCAGCAATCAGCTCCGCAGTGCTGACGGCCAGAATTGTTCGACCCCGATGATCCTTTGGGTAGTAGGAAATCTTTACCCTATCACCTTCCCGGGGTCTGAAATCCCCAGGCTGATAGATGGTTGCGCGACCGGTATTGTAGGTTGTCTCAGTGCCGTCTTTGCTGCGCAGAATAAAACTCCCAAAACCACCCTTAGTTACTACACCTGTAACCGTCTCATCCCCTGCCCCGGCTGCGACCTCGTCAGCACCCACGCCAAACGACAATAACAGGCCGGCAATGAAAAAATACGCCCACCATTTCACCATACTCTTTGTCATTGTATCCGCCTCCCATGATTAATAAAAGTAGCCTGAAAGCAATCCCGATTACAGGATAGCTAAACGGCGCACCTCTTTTCAATATGAACTTTTTTCAAGATATATGGCAGGCCCTGTTTAAAAAGCTCCAGGATGGTTTTTTACGGCAAGACAGGGTTCTTGCCACCGACATTTTTTTATAATCTCCACCACCGCGGTATCTATTCAGCCAATTGTTACTTTACAATATCAATTATCAAGATAACTTCGGTGAACAGATACAAAGTTTTTTCAATTAAACACGCTGAATAGTTACTATGAAAGTTATATACCAAGACAATCATCTCCTTGTGGTGAACAAGCCTGCCGGCCAACTGGTGCAGGGTGATCATACCGGACGGCCAACCTTACTTGATGAGGCCAAGGCCTGGCTGAAGGAGAGGTACAACAAACCGGGAAATGTCTATCTCGGCCTGGTTCACCGTCTGGATCGTCCCGCCTCCGGGGTTGTTGTGCTGGCCCGGACCTCCAAGGCTGCATCCCGTCTCTCCGCAGAGATCAGGGCCCACCGGCCTCGCAAGATTTACTGGGCCCAGGTGGCTGGCAAAACGCCCCTCAAAGATGCCTGGACAGACCATCTTCAGCGCCAACAATTCTTCTCAAAAATTGTAGCTGCCCCGCAAGGAAAAGAGGCCCGCCTCAGCTTCAAACGTCTCAACCACCACAACGGTATCAGTCTGGTGGAAATCTCCCTTGAAACCGGCCGTCATCACCAGATAAGGGTACAGTTTGCCCATCACGGCTTTCCCCTGGTCGGCGACAGACGCTACGGATCAACCCTTGCCTTTGCCGACCAGGCCATTGCCCTCCATGCCAGGGAAATGCATATCCGCCATCCCACCAAGGGTGAAGAGATGCATTTTGTCGCTGAACCTGAAAGAAACTGGCTCCTCTAAGCCCGACAGACCCCTAAAGCCTTCCCCTGTCCAGGACCTGATAGACCCAGAAACCATTATGAACCGAGATCACCGGGCTGACCTGACCCGGTTCCAGCCCGGCAAGGACCTCATCAACCCGGCTGTCCTTGCGCAGATAACGGCGGGGCAGGAGCCCGCCATGGTGCCGTGAACCAGCCTGGGAATATTGCCGGGCCACTTCGTCAAAGGGGCGCCCTTCCCCAAGGAGCCCATGACTCTCACGGGCAAGCTGTAACTGCTCCTCCACCTTTTCAAGGCTGTCATAGGGATTTACGTAACGAAAAATCCCGCGCAGATCCAGCCAGGGAGGGGTGTTGTCACCTCCGGCACCACGTCCTTTGCCATGGTGGCCAATCACACTCAAAAAATCATACTTTGCCTGGCAGGTTGGCGTTTCAGAGGCGGCAAGACACCCCTTAACGTCCTGAAGAGCAGCGACAAGCAGACTGACCGACCTCCCATGCTGGTCACCCCCTCCTCTTTCCTGCTGCTTACGGACAGCATGGACATAGGCCCGGACCGATTTGCGCTGGCTGAGAAAATGGCCCAGGCTGAAAAAACAGGTGTCCTGCCTGCCCCCCGCACAAAGGGTCATTTCCTCACCAATATCTTCTGGTGACTTAATATAGGAGCCCAGCCCCAACCAGAGTTTTTCTGAGCCACCGACAACCTGAACAGCCTCGTCATAGAGGGCCTGAACCCGCAACTTATCGCCAAAATAATTCATCACAAACAGTTCATCAACAATTCCGGAGCTCAGCCAGCCGGGCCAGTCCTGGCCCTTATCCAAAAAGGCCTCGACCGGGTCGGGAAATACCGAGGCCGAAAGGCGGATGCCGGGTCTCTCCTCCAGCAGAGCGGCGCGAACCATGGCCACCAGCTTGCTCACCTCTGCGGCCCGTTGGTAATCCCAGATAAGCCGGGCAGTGATCCGCCGCCTCTGCTCCGGTGGCAAACTGCCATTGAGCCAGGCCGAGAAATCCTGCCTGGTAAGTTGTTCAGGCAGCTCAGTCACGGCAAGGCCGTACGCATCCGCAAAGCCTTGGGCCAGACCCCCTGCTGCGCCGAAAAAAGAGCCGGGATAACGGACAAAATCAAGGTGGATCCCTTGCACAGGATAGTTCCGGACAAGTTCAACCACCGCCGCAGTGAAATAGCGCCGGTAGCCTTCAGAGGCCGGATCGGCATAAACCCCTTCAATCCAGCGCTGGCTCTGCTCAACGGCGTTATAGGTGTCCACCCGCCGCCCCTGATGATCCTTGAGCAGCCATGGTCGCTTTAAGGCAGGATGGCGCGCATCCACGGGAAGAGTATCGCCGGTCCATAGATAGTAGACGTTGAGCCAGGCATCAATCTCAACATTTTCGCAGCGAGCGAGCACCTCGGCCAGGGGATCAAAATCAGGTTCCAGGCCTTCTGCCCTAGGTACCAGGTCGCTCTGATAATAGGCATCTGCACGACCGCGTACCTGGACAAGCAACCTGTCAAAATGCTCCTGATGGGCCTGGCTGCAGATGGTTGTCACCTTTTCTCTGCTATCGATATCAAAACGAACGACCCAGGCCGCAATCTTCTGGGCCTGGACATTTTCAGACGCCAGGACAGGGAGGATTAAAAAGATGAGATAGAGAAAGGGATTGAAAAATCGCATCGCTTGACCCGGTTGGGTGCAAATGGTAAAGAGGGCGTCTATATTACGGAACCCCCTTGCTACTTTTAACCGGCCTTGACCGGCTTCCTAGTGATACCAAAATGTGCGCTGCTGACAAACAAGAAAAAATATTTCCCGATGGCATGGTGCCCCTGGGCAAGGACCCCTTCACCTTTGCCTGCCACCCAGGGGTTTCCTGCTGGCTTACCTGCTGCCGCAATGTGGACATGTTGCTCTACCCCTATGACATTATCCTCCTGAAAACCCATCTCAACATCCGCTCTGATGCGTTTCTGGAACGATACGTCAATGTGGCACGGGGGCCCAATCCCAGCTTTCCGTCCCTAATGATGAAGATGAACGAGTTCAACGCCTGCACCTTCCTTGCCAAGGAAGGCTGCACAGTGTATGAAAGCAGGCCATCAGCCTGCCGCATGTACCCCCTGGAGCGGGCCGTTGACCGCACTGCAACAAAGGGCCGGGCTGATGAGTTCTACTTCCTCACCAACCATGATTACTGCAAGGGCCATGCTGAGGACAAAAAATGGACGGTTAAAGAGTGGCTGCGCGACCAGAAGTTGATGATCCACAACAGCCATGCCGACCGCTGGGCCGAAATGGACACCATGTTTGCCACCAATCCCTGGGCCGGTGAAGGGGCGGCTGGTCCACGCCAGAAGCTTGCCTTTCTGGTCTGTTACAATATCGATGGTTTTCGCGACTATGTGCGCGACAAAAATATCCTTGCCGAGTTTAAGATGCCTGCCACCCGGATCCGCGCCATTGAACAGGACGATCTCTCCCTGCTCTCCTTCGGCTACGACTGGCTGCAGCTTGTCTTAACTGGCGCGCCCACCTTAAAAAGAAGGAAGAGATAGGTCCTGACTTCCCCCTATCCAGAACCCAAAAACCCATGGCGCCCTTGAACCACGACCTTGACCCCAACGACATCTTCATCAGTGAAGAGACTGAGGCCATTCTCACCTTTGCCGAGATTGCTAACGATTTCTGCGACTGGGTTGAGATAGGACCGGAGGATTACGAGGATGAAATCTATTCGGCCTTAAATCTGCTGTCCTCCCTCTACCAACAGGTCCTGCAGCTCCCGGAGGTGGAACCTCGCTATGAAGATCTCGACCTTCTCGGCCTGCATCACAGGGAGGCGCCGGAAATTGTCCAGCGCTTTGACAACCTGCCCTTTCACTCTTACCAGTCCATCATCGCCCCCCTTACCAATAAGGAACAGGTGCCGGAGAGGCGTGACATCAGACTCGACATAAAAGATATCTATCTTGAGATCAGGGAAGGCCTGAACCTCTACACGGAGGGGAAACGAACCAGCGCCGTTTTTTACTGGACATCTTCCTTTGCCTTCCAGTGGGGCCGGAATGTGGTCGATGCCCAGAAGGCCCTGCATGCTTTTTTGGCCAAGACCTGAACCCTAGGCGTCTGTCAAAAAAATAGCTTTGCCCTGATGGTCGGCATCATTGGCGGCCTTAGCTACCAGTTCGGGTCTCCATGGGGCCCAAGCTCCGCACCATTCCCCCCCTCTTTATCCCTATCTCCACCTCCTTCTGGCGCTGATCAAAGGCTGAGGCCAAAGAGGCCGAGGTGCTCAAAAAGTATCTTGGTGCCGATGGCAATGAGGATAATGCCGCCGACAAGTTCGATCTTGCCCTCAAAGAGATGGCCGATCTTGTCACCGATGATCACCCCGGCGCTGGACATGACAAAAGTCACCACGCCGATAATAAGGGCCGGGGCCATTATCTCCACATCTATGAAGGAAAAGGTAAGACCAACGGCCAGTTTCTGATCTTCCGTCTTAATCCCCCCCAGAGCTCGAACCCCAACTTCTTCGCCAACGCCCACGGCACCAAGGACATGGTGTTGGGTGTGCGGCTGGACGGCGAGGCAAAGGCTTACCCGTTCCAGAACATGGGGCGGCAGGCGGTCATCAACGACGCTCTCGGCGACGTCGACATCGTCGTG
>JAUVQZ010000265.1 GCA_030597865.1 Pseudomonadota bacterium
CCAGGGAGGCAATGGCGGAATTAACAATAAAATCAGGGCGGTAGCTCTTGAAATACTCCTCTATGTCGTTGGGGTCACGGATGCTGAGTTTCTTGCTGTTAGGGGCCAGGATGTCGTAGCCCAACTTCTTCTTGAAATAATAGTCGATGCCGCCGCCCACCAAACCGGATCCACCGATGATCACGCCAAATTTTTTCTTGTTTTGGAAACCTGTACCTTCTGTCACAACCCCACACTCCCTTTCCTTAAATAAAGAGCCTTAATTTAAGTAGCTTACGATTCGCACCCTCGGGAGTCAAGCATGATCCCATGCTGAATGAGGGTGCATACACCGCGTCCCCATGGCAAACGTCTGGGCAGATTGAGTTTTGGGCTGGTCAGTGGCTGACCATGGGTCTGAAGGGAAAGCGCAGACAGGTCACTCCGTTTATGGTTAACGATATTAGGCGTAGAACTGAAGGCCATGGCAGGGGTCACCATGCCAGCGACATCGCTATGGTGGGCCTTAGTGCGCTCTTATTTTTGGTCAAAAAGCTGGAGCAGGGTGCGGCCTATCTCCTCCAGGGCCTCTCTGGGATAGTTAGCCACGGCCAGTACCATAATCCCGGAGATTGCCGCAGAGATGGCTCCGGCCACGGCCTGGCAGGCAAAATCACGGGACAGCTCCCCTTCCTTAACTCCTCTATGTAAACGGGCCTGGATCATGTCCCGCTCCCTATGAAAGAGGACAGAGGCCATGTCCTTGGTCTGTTGATCGTGTTGGCCGCCCTCCAGCACCGAGAGGATCATCAGGCAGCCGCCTGGTGTTTCCTCGTTAAAGTGCATGTTGATAACGGTATGTATCCAGTTGGCAATGACCTGTCGGCAGGTTGGCGCTCCTTGCAGGTTTGTGGCCAGCATCTCCTCCACCTGGAGGCCGTAAAGGGCCAGGGTCTTTTGAAAGATGCTGCGCTTGTTGCCAAAGGTGTTGTAGATGCTGGTGCGCTTGAGGCCGGTGGCCTGCTCAAGATCCTGCAGGGAGGTGGCGCTGTAGCCCTTCTCCCAGAAGAGATGCATGGCCGCATCCAGGGCCTCATCCTCGTCAAACTGTTTAGCTCTTCCCATTTTTCATCCTGACTTTTTTACCGATCGTTACAAAAAAAACTTGACCCAATGGCTTAGGAGGTTATCAGTATTGTACTGATTAGTACAAATATTATTTTCTGTCGTCCCATGGCCTAAGGGCATTTATAGGGCGGCAAGGAAGGAGGTGGCCATGAAGCGTGGAATGATAGCACTGGTTGTTTTGTTGTTGGTGGGGGTAGCCATTCAGGCCCATGCCCGTCCTGAAAGCCGTTATGATGAGATGACCAAGACATGCCGGGTCATTAGTGACGGCCCCCTGGAATGGGAGAGCCGCGCCTGGGGCCAAGGAGGTAAGATGTTCAAGGGTTTATGCCAGGGCTGCCATTCCCGTGATAATGACAAGGGAGCCCCCTTTCTCTGGGTGGAGTCAAAAACCTCCAAGGCCTGGAACCGGGTATTCACCAAAAAATATCCCCAATGCGCCAAGGATGGCTCCTGGCAGAGTATGACCATGGAGGAGCAGCTCATGGTCAACGATTACCTCTACCGCTGGGCCAAGAATAGCGCCGATATTAACGACAACTGTTGACGTTAAAGTAATCTCCCGGGTCGGGAGAAAAAATAAATAAAGGCGGTTGGCAGGGTATCGCGGTCAACCGCCTTTTTTTTATTGGGGAAGGAAGGGGGGGCCGCTGGCAAGGATTCGACAATATCTTCAAAAACATCTGGTCGCTCTCTTCTTATTTTTTTTGGGGACAGTTTTGAGGGGCCAGTCTTTAGGACACGGGTAACAGGGCGCGAAAGCTTTCCCCCCGGGCCACAACCGCCTTATGGATAATTAAATTTTCTCCCTGTGCTTCCCCGGCCTGATAAGATCTGCCATGGATCTTGCCACCCCGGTGCCTGACATTTTTCAGACGGGGATGGCGGCGCTGGTAATAGCAGACCAGTCCTTGATCCTGGTTGCAGATCAGGGCATTGGACTCTGGGTTCGGCGCTGCCATGGCCTGTTGCTCCTGACTGCGGAGTCTGCCCTGAAAACCCTTAATGACCCCCAGCTGGTAGGACCTCTTTTCCCTGACCGGGGCCTGGCTTAGTGTCCTGTACTCCTGCCACAGGGCCTCCAGGCGCTTGACCAGGAAGAAGTAGACATATTCGGCCACCACCAGATTTTCTGCGGCCCCGATGAGTTCTATAACCCGGAATGTTTGTCCTGATGCGGCATCAAACTGGCGGCCCATAACAACCTTCACATAGAAAAAATCCCTGAGGATGACGGCGATTGCCCTCTGCACGGCCGTGATCCGCTTCTTGCCGCCATTGATGATTAGATAGTCGTAGTCGGTGGTAATGCCCTGTTCGATCCTGTTGATATTATGCTTGCGCAGCAGGGTATTGGCCTTTTCCATGGCCAGGGCGGCCTCATGCTCATTGGCGCTCTGGGCCAGGGACAGAAGTTTTTCCACCTTGGTCAGGATGGCCAGCGGCTGAGCGTCCTCGTCTTTTAAGAAAAGGGGGATCCGGCCGGTGGCCCGCCAAAATTGCGGATGAACGCCCAGCCTTTGACATGCCCCTTGAAAGGCAGGGCCGTGCGGCTTTTCATGGTAGCGGCCCATGACCTCATGGACATACTGATGGGACATCTCATGTTTGAGAACCTCCAGAACTACATCCCAGCTATGGTCGCGGATCAGCCACCCGGCCATTTTCAGGCTGGCAAAACCGGCAGACCAGGAACCGGCCCGGCTGGCATCCTCAGTAATTTCAAAGACCGGCGCTTTGAGAGTCAAACGGTGGAGCCAGCAGATCTGCTGGTGTTCGGCCAGAAGTTGTCGTAACCAGACCCGTTGTTGCGCTGTTTTTCGGGCTGACATCCCAGCCCCTCACTTGGCCTTCAG
>JAUVQZ010000067.1 GCA_030597865.1 Pseudomonadota bacterium
CAGCTTTCTTGTAGTCATTCATGCTCCCTTCACCAGGGGCATCGGTGAGGGCCTTGATGGAAAGACCGATTTTACGATCCTTGGCAGAGACATTGATGACCTTGGTTTCCAGGGTGTCGCCAACAGTATACATGCCGATGGGAGTGTCGATCTTCTCTCTGCTGATTTCGGAAACATGGATCAGACCCTCGATACCCTCCTGAACCTCAACAAAGATACCAAAATCAGTAACGTTGGTGATCTTGCCTTCCACAGCGGTGCCCACCGGATATTTCTCGATGGTCTCTTGCCATGGATCGGGCTGGAGCTGCTTGATGCCCAGGGAGAAACGCTCGTTCTCACGGTCAATCTTCAGGACAGCTGCCTGGATGGTATCACCCTTAGCGAATTTCTCTGAAGGATGCTTGATGCGCTCGGTCCAGGAAAGGTCAGAGACATGGATAAGACCATCGATGCCTTCCTCGATGCCAATGAAGATACCAAAATCGGTGATGTTCTTGATCTTGCCTTCGATGATGGCGCCCACAGGGTAATTCTCAGCAACCAGATCCCAGGGGTTGGGTTGGAGCTGCTTCATGCCCAGGGAGATACGTTTGGCGTCAGCGTCAATATTAAGGATGGCAATCTCCACCTCGTCGCCGGCGGTAACAATTTTGGAGGGATGACGGGTCTTCTTGGACCAGGACATCTCGGAAACATGGATGAGGCCTTCAACACCCTCTTCAAGTTCAGCAAAGACACCGTAATCGGTGATGCTGACCACCTTGCCCACGGTCTTGCTGCCCACAGGGTAGCGCTCGTCAACGGTTGACCATGGATCTTGTTTGAGCTGCTTAACACCGAGGGAAACCTTGTCGGTATCCTTATCAAACTTGAGGATCTTGACATCAACCTCCTCACCAACCTTGAAGAGCTTGGAGGGATGGGAGACACGGCCCCAGGAGAGATCCGTGATGTGGCAGAGGCCGTCAAGGCCGCCAAGGTCAACAAAGATGCCGTAATCGGTGATGTTGGTGATGGAACCGGTAACAACGGAGCCTTCTGTAAGGCTGGAGCGCATCTCTTCGCGGAGTTGCTTGCGAGCCTCTTCGAGGATGGCGCGGCGGGAGATAACAACGTTGTTACGTTTCTTATTATATTTAAGAATCTTGAAGTCGAAAGACTCGCCGATGAGGGCGTCAAGATCTTTAACTGGACGGAGGTCAATCTGGGAGTAGGGCAGGAAGGCAGGTACGCCGATATCAACGGAGAGGCCACCTTTGACCCGGTTGTCAATGCGACCAAGGATGGTGCCGTCTTCTTCCTGGATGTTGGCAATGTCTTCCCAGACCTTGATGCCGATTGCCTTTTCGCGGGAAAGGCGCAGACCGCCTTCTCCTTCGCGTCTCTCGACAAAGACGTCGAAAACGTCACCGATCTTTACCTCGACCTGTTCACCATCATGCTTGAATTCATTGAGCATGATCTCGCTTTCTGATTTGTCGCCGCAATCAACAATGGCGCAGTTATCATTGAGGTCAACAACGGTGCCCTCAACAACATCGCCTACGGATACTACTACGAGCTCTTCTGCGTTAAAGAGTTCGGCAAAGCTCATTTCTTCTTCTGTGGTTTCTGTTTCAGTGTTGCCCATTTGACAAGTTCCTTCTAACCAGTGAATAAAATCCTTAAAACCAGTGGTTAGCTATGTGTGTTCAAAAAACAAATGCCACCTGCCTTTATAAAGACGATGGGCATCTGAAGAGAAAACACGATGCTGGTTTCAGGTGAAAGAGGTCTTATACCAAAGCCCAGAGGGAAAAAGCAACCAAAAATTATGGCTTTGGGGCTGTTTTGTGCCCTTTTATTTTTTCTTTATACGGGGGGAATATTTGCAAAAAAAGTCAGCAAGGATCTGGCCATGGTCAAAGGCCAGGGGGGGAAGATTGTCGGGCTGGAAGATTGCGGCCTGGGTGGCATCATCGCCGGCCTGTAAGGTGCCCTGGCCGTCGGCGGAGTAGACCGTGGTAATGGTATGGAGCCGGCTGTCACGGGCCGGGTCGGAATAGGCGTGGAATTGTTGGAGGTTGCTTAGCTCCAGGCCGGTTTCTTCTTTGGCCTCGCGGCTGGCGGCCTGTTCCAGGGTCTCGCCATAATCAACAAAGCCGCCGGGCAAGGCCCAGCCATAGGGCGGATTTTTGCGTTTGATGAGAATGATGCCGCCCTGGTGATGGATGATGATATCCACCGTGGGAACAGGGTTGCGGTACGTTTTTACATTATGGCCGCAGTGGGAGCATTGCATGGTTTGGGTCCTGGCGCCAGTTTTGACGGAAACAAAGACTGTCAAGTGGGGAGGCGCCCCAGGGGGGGAGCGAAGCCTATGCCCGTTGTTTTACTACCCCCTTTGACACGCCGAGTATCCTTGGAACTACCTAGAACCGTAATCTGTAAACCGCGAAACCTGTATGCCTTCACCAATGCCCATGGGCCTGATGTCAACAAAATAGTAGAGGTGGGGAGGTTGGGTTAATATCCTTCCTCCCTTCTTTATCCTCTCTGTCTCTTGAGCTTCCTTGTGGATACACGGTTTGTCAGATTAAGAAGGTTCCGGCATCGTCAAGGTTCCAGGTTGACCAAGGCACAGGGCCTCAATCTCGGCCCAGCTTTTCACCGTGGGTAGCTGGTGGCGTTTCTCGTTCCAGGGCTGGTTGTAGACAATGGCGCTGATGCCGTGGGCCGCAATATCCTCACAGGTCTCAAAACGGTCATCAATAAAATAGCTGATACCCAGCTCTTTGATGTGATCCACCTTGCCGTTATGGTCACCCATGGCAACCAGGCGGGCCTCAGCCATGATCTGCGGGCCCAGGAGGGCCTCGAGCCAGTCAAAGATCGGGGTCCGGTCAGGGCGGGCCGTGACAAAGGTAAGGGGGGCGTGGTGGGCGAATTTTTTAAGGACCGGTACGGCATTTTTCATGGGGCGAAGTTCATTTTTCAGGGGGTCATCCAGGAGGCGCAGGAAAATAGCGTCTATGATGGCTGGATCAATGGCAAGGCAGTTTTCCACCGTGAAATCAGTGATCTGCTCCGGAACTATGGAGATGTTATGCTCGTTTCCGGCCAGGCGAATAAAGGCCTCCATGGTGTCTGCCACCACGCAGTCAATGTCAAAGCCGATCTGGCCGGGGGGGATGGGCTGATGAATCTCTTGCATGTCTCTTCTTACCCTGTTTGCTTGTAAAGAAAAAGCATTGGAGTCGTAAAAATGGGTAGTCCTGAAAAGATGAAAGGGGGCGGAAAAAGACGACTATTAATGATGGGCCGGGCAAATGCCAATAAATTTCGATCTTTCTCCCTGGGGGATACTTGCCTGGAGATCAGGGGATATGGGCGATGGCTGGCTGGGAATGCAGACACGCGACAAGGCTTTTCTTGACAAAATGAGTCCTTGGGGGCATATTCGCACCATATATAAGGGGCGGAGTAGGCGGTGAAAAATGTCTCCGTTTCTGTTTTTTATCCCCTGAACACACCGTTTGATAATTCCCAGTGGCCGGGCACCTGGCAGGTCGATCATTACGTCGATGGGCGCCTTTATGTTCATCCGGTCATTGCTTTTTAAAAAATTTAGCTAAAGTATATTATGAAACTTCCATCACTTACAATCGCCGGTATGACCGCCCCGATTCCCCTTGTCCTGGGCGGCATGTCCGTGCGCGTTTCCACCTCTGCCCTGGCGGCCCCGGTTGCCGAGTGTGGTGGTATTGGCACCATTGGCGCCTCGGTGATTCCCCTGGACGAGGTCAAGGCTGAGATTCGTAAGGCCAAGGAGATGACCACGGGAATCATTTCCGCAAATATCATGTTTGCCATGAAGAATTTCCACGAAACCGTCTATGCGGCCATTGAAGCCGGGGTGGACATGATTGTCACCGGCGCTGGATTCTCCAGGGATATATTCAAGATCGGCAAGGAGACCAATACCCCCATCGTCTCCATTGTCTCATCGCCGGCATTTGCCAGGCTGGCCGAGAAGTTGGGAGCAGCCGCCATTGTGGTCGAGGCCAAAGAGGCCGGCGGTCATCTGGGCACAGATCTTTCCCTACGGGAGCTTTTCCCTGAGATCCGTAAGGTGGTCACCAAGGTGCCCCTTATTGCCGCCGGCGGGATCACCAACGGCTTTGAGATGGCTGAGATGATGGATACGTACGGTGCTGATGGGGTCCAGGTCGCCACCCGTTTTGTGCTGACCAAGGAATGTCCGGTGGATGATCGTTTTAAGCAGGCCATGCTGGAGGCAAAAAAGGAGGACGTTGTCCTTACCTCCTCACCGGTTGGTATGCCCGGCCGCGCCCTTAATACGCCCTTTGTCCGCCGTCTCGCCGCAGGCGAAGACATGAAGAGCAAGGAGTGCCGTTGGAAATGCCTGAAAAAATGTGACCATCATTACTGTATTGCCGAAAGATTGATGGCAGCCGTTGAGGGTGATTATGAAAAGGGTCTCTTCTTTTCCGGCGAGAACGTCTACAAGATCAATAATATCCTTACGGTCAAAGAGGTCTTTGACCAGTTTGTCCGCGAGGCGGAGTCCGTCTATAAAGAGTAGGTGTTGCCAGACATTTTGCGGTATCCTGAAAGCCAGGTGCCCTATTCCCCTTCCGTTGTTATCCTCCCCCCCGCTTTCGGCATCTACTAAGGGGTGAATGTGTTGGCCAGCCATTCCCCTGCCTGGGATGAGTTGTCCCCGCAGCCTTCACCTCATAATGTGAGAAATATCAGTGAGTAAAAATAGTATACATCGGCCCTATGAGGAGATTACCCCCCTCATCGTTGGCCCGGATGAACATGGCATTTCCATGGATGTCTTTGACCGGGATGCCCTGCAGGTCATGCGTCGTCTCCAGGAGGCCGGACACACGGTCTATCTGGTTGGCGGCGGTGTTCGAGATCTCTTCCTTGGCAAGAAGCCGAAGGATTATGACATCTCCACCGATGCCCGGCCCGGCCAGCTTCGTAAGATTTTTCGCAACAGCCGTACCATTGGCCGTCGTTTCCGTCTGGTCCAGGTCTTCTTTCCCGGTAATAAGATTATCGAGGTTTCCACCTTCCGCTGTCGCAGCGAGTATGATCTTGAGGGCAAGGATGTGGTGCTTGCCGCCAACAACACTTACGGCGACGAACGTGATGACGCCTTTCGTCGTGATCTCACCATTAATGGTCTTTTCTATGAGATTGAAAATCAGACCATTATCGATTATGTCGGCGGTGTTCAGGATCTCAAGGATCAGGTGGTGCGGATTATCGGTGATGCCCAGCGCCGTATAACCCGTGATCCGGTACGGATGATGCGGGCGGTGCGCCATGCGGCCCGGAGCGGCTTTCGTATTGAAGAGCAGACCTGGGAAGCCATTAAGGCCAATCGTCAGACATTAGCTGTCTGCCCGGTTTCCCGGATCAGGGATGAGCTTTTTAAGGATCTGCGGGCCGGTGCCAGTGCTCCATGGTTGAGACCTGCCGTTGACAGCGGACTCTTTGGCGTTCTGATGCCCTGCTATGAAAAGATGCTCGACCCGGCAATGGTTGATTCCCTGCAGAGCTGCCTGGCCGTCACCGACCGGCTGGTGGCCAAAGGTGCTGTCCTGGGGGATGATGTTCTGCTCAGCCTCCTTCTGCTGCCCTGGGCCCGGAAGTCATTTCCGGAGCTTGCTACTTCACTGAAGATAGGTGAGGCATTTGCCCTTTCCCGGCGAATCAGGGATGAATTAAAGAATAATCTGGCCCATTTTGATATTAAAAGGGCTGCCAAGGAAAATATTGCCGCGAAATTGGGGTTGTTGCCCCTATTTGAGCAGAATGTTTCGGCCAAGGGCTGGCCAAACTGGCTGAAGAAGAAGAGTTATTTCCAGGAGAACCTGCTCTTCTACCTCCTCTGCGCCGAGGCTGGCGGGGGTGAACTGGTGGATGAGACTATCTTCCCTCAGCCGGTCCAGCGCCCGGAGCGTCCACCGCGACGGCCATCATCTGGAAAATCCAGACGGCGGGGGCGTGGTCCGTCCTGGTCCAAGAGTAAGCAAAAGGGCGGCGTGTTCGGCTTTAAACGTTAGCTCGAGCAGAAACTACTTTGCCAGGAAATATCGCGTTTACCCCCCCAAGGGGGTACCCTGGGGAAAATAGTTTCAGGTAAGCGAGCTTGCGACACTCCGAATACCCTTAGGGTACTTTTTCTTCCCATTTTTGCACCCCAAGGGCATTCAGCACCTTGTCTTTCCATCACTGGCTACGTTTTTTCAACGACCTGTGGGGTTTCTTTGTTGGTTGTCTGAACGCTCTTTGTGATTAAATGTCTGACAAGGCAAGAATCCCCTGCTGAGGTTGGTTATTTTGTTAAAAGCACCCTATGGCACAGAAAATATAGCTGCCTGTTCAACCAGGGAGTTAATGGCAACGGCCCTTGGGGTAAAGCTTGCCCATAGGCAGGATGCCTTTGCCCTCTGCTCCATCATTAATGCCAAATCAGGGGCCTGCAGTGAGGATTGCCGGTTTTGTACCCAGTCGGTTCATTTTAGCACTGGGACCCCGGTTTATGCCCTGCTCGACAGCGATGAGATTGTGGCAGCGGCCCGCCAGGCCAAGGAAAATGGCGCCAGCCGTTTCTCCCTGGTGACAAGCGGTCGAGGCGCCTCAGCTCGGGAGGTTGAGGAGCTTGCCCAGCGTATTGCCGCCATCCGTGGCCAGGTGGATATCAAGGTATGCGGCTCCTTTGGTATTTTGGCGGCTGATCAGCTTGCTGTGCTGCAAGGGGCGGGCATGGACCGCTATCACCATAATCTGGAAAGCTCCCGGGAGTTTTTTCCCTCAATGTGCACCACCCATAGCTTTGCGGAGCGGCTTGCCACCATTAGGGCGGCCCAGTCCCTGGGGATTTCTGTGTGCAGTGGCGGCATTATCGGCCTGGGTGAGGATGAGGCTGACCGGGTCTCCATGGCCACCACCCTGGCTGAGCTGGAGGTCGATTCCGTACCCATTAACATCCTCATTCCCCTGCCCGGCACCCCCCTTGCCGCCCTCAAACCACTGGCCGTGGAGGAGATCCTCCGGGCCATTGCCATTTTCCGCCTCCTCCTGCCAGAGGTGCCTGTGCGTCTTGCTGCCGGCCGGGAGTCGGCCCTTGGGGATTTCCTGAGTGCTGCGTTTTTGGCCGGGGCTGACGGTATGATGATCGGCGGTTACCTTACCCAGCAGGGCCGGACCCCGGAGCAGGATCGACAATTTGTCAGCAGGATGCAGGCCCTATGGACCCGCTGAAATGGCTTGCCAAACGGCAGGGACAGGGCAATCTTCGCCGGTTGCGGCCCCTGGTCAGACCACTGGCAGGTGATCTCCATCTGGCAGGGAACAGCAGGCCCCTCATTGATTTTTCCTCCAACGATTATCTTGCCCTCTCCTGCCATGCCCAGGTCATTGCCACGGCTAGACAGTTTTTGGAGGAGCATGGGGCTGGCAGCGGCGCAGCCCGGCTGATGAGCGGCGATCTTGCCCTCCATCATCGGCTCGAAAAGGAGATTGCCCGTTTTAAGGGCCAGGAGGCCGCCCTGCTTTTCGGCAATGGCTATATGGCCAATACCGGCGTGATCCCCGCCCTCATGGGCCGCCATGATGTGATCTTTTCCGATAAACTCAACCATGCCTCCATTGTTGACGGCTCTCTGCTCTCCGGAGCGAGGCTGGTCCGATTCCGCCATAATGATATGGACCATCTCGCTGATCTGCTGGCCCGAAAGAGGGGCAGCGGCCAGGCCCTGATCGTGGTGGAGTCCCTCTACTCCATGGATGGCGATAAGGCGCCGCTGGCCGAACTTGTGGCCCTCAAGGAAAGACATAACTGCCTGCTGCTGGTTGATGAGGCCCATGCCACCGGCATTTTCGGGGCCACCGGTGCCGGGGTTGTTGAGGAGGCAGGGGTGGCTGATCAGGTTGATCTGGTCATGGGCACCTTTGGCAAGGCCCTGGGCAGTTACGGGGCCTATGTGGCGGCACGACAGGGCTGGATTGATTTTCTTGTGAACCGGGCCCGCAGTTTTATCTATTCCACGGCATTGCCGCCGGCGGTGATTGGGGCCAGTTTGGGCGCCTTGCAGGTGGTTAGGGGAAATCCCGGCCTTGGTCAACAGCTTTTGGCCAGGGTGGAATTTTTTAAGAAGGCCCTGGCAAGCTATAACCTGGAGGTGGAGTCGTCCACCCAGATTATGCCGCTTATGATCGGTGCCAGTGGGGCGGCTGTGGAAATGGCTGCTCAACTTGGCGAGGCGGGTTTTTTTGTGACTGCCGTGCGGCCGCCCACGGTGCCGGAAAACACGGCGCGTCTGCGGTTTTCAGTGACCCTGCACCAGGGTGAGGGTGATCTCTCCTCCCTTGCTGAGCAGGTCGCGGCCCTTGTTTGATTTTTTTCCCTTTGAAGTTAGCTCTTTTTGACGTCATTCCCGCGCAGGCGGGAATCTGGGAGCTTGAGAGTTTCTCATCCTATTTTTTCCGTATCCAGCACCCTGTTACTTTTCTTCGCCGCTTTGCCGCTGCTTGCCTGGCCAGTGAAACGGGCGAAGAAGAGTAACCAAAAGAAAGGGCAGCCCAATCGCCTGGCCTGTTTCACAGGTTCCCTGGTCGCAATTGAGCCAGGCGGGCGGCTGCGGAACTCGCGTAGTTTATGCCCGTAGTATGGGTGCTCAGACACTCCTCGGCTAGGCGCGATGGGCGAAAACAAAAGGTTCATCACGGGTCACCGTGGATCCTTAGGTCTTAGATTTTTTGACCTTCCCCATTCAGACCTGAACTGCCCCAACCCTTCGACAAGCTCAGGGAACTCTCCTCTCCGGATAACCTCGGGCCTCCGCTCCCTGAGCTTGTCGAAGGGCTGCCCGCCTTGCCCGGCGGAAGGCGAGTGGTGCCGAAGGCCAGGGTTGTTGGGGGGGCTTTTCGCCCACTCCGCTGGCTCGGTTCCTCTTTAGACAAGAAGCAGCGAAGCGGTCGAAAAGGAACAAAAACTAGTATTTAGATTCGTTAAAACATTTACAAATTAAGCAATTTCAAGGTCAAATTTCTTCCAGCGGTGTACAACAGGAGCGGAATTAATTTCAGCAATACCTTTGAGGATACGCTCCTTGAGTTCTTCTTTGCTGGAAACTCGAATATGACGTAAAAAGCTGCGAGCCATTTTCGAAAAAGCAGTCTCAATTAAATTAAGCCATGAGCCATGTTTGGGAGTGTGAACATAGACAAAACGGCCAGGTCGTGATTTGAGATATTTCATGGTCTCTTTTGATATATGCGAGGAATGATTATCTAAGACAACACGAACTGTACTCTCTTTAGGGTATGAATCATCCAGCTCCTTTAAGAGTTCGACAAATTCCCTGCTGCGATGTCGATCATGGACCTGAGCGATAATTTTACCGGTATGCAAATCAAGGGCAGCAAGAATGGAAACTGTGCCGAGTCTTTTGTATTCATAATCCCGCCCTACGCTTTTATGGCAGCCTGGTTTTGGCGGCAAGTCAGGAGCAACTGTGGAAAGAGCCTGGACTCCTGGCTTTTCATCGACTGACACTGTGATCATGCCGGGATATTCAGCATCAGCCGATTTATTATCGTTTTGAAGGTTAACTTCTTGGTAAACCATGAGCACATCCTGCATTTTTTGTTCAAAATCAGGGTCACGGCGCTCAAGGTAATATTTAATTTTGTGAGGACGTATTTCATTGGCAGATAGTATCCTCCAGATGGTTGCTTTAACCGCTTTTGCTAAACAGAGGTGCCCGGCAGGCGGCGCATTGGTTCGAGTATACTTAGCAAGTTCACTGTATGTCCAAAGTTCAGCAGCCAGCCCATAATCTTTAGGCTTCGTACAGGCAAGATTAACAACCCATGTTTTTGCTGAGTCATCTATTTTGGGTTCAAAGGGTCTATGATAATAATCCTTAAGGCCTGCATCTGCCCCGGCAGCTAAGGCTTTATCTATGCATTTATAAATGGTTGGGCGACTCACATTTACAAGTTGTTGGATTTGCAGAATCGGTATCTCGTCTGCATAATGCAACAACACATTGGCTCTCTGTATTTCACGCAGTGGAGCCTTGCGTGATTTGCTCAGTTGCTTGAGCATGCTGTGTTGCTCGCTTGTTAAATTAAGTTTGGCTCGTTTAGTTTTTCGTGCCATGGCTACCTCCGCAGTTTTCTGCATTGTAGCCAATTGGTAATTCATTGTAAATATTTTAGTGAAACCTCATACTAGTAACGAGAAAAGAGCCAATACAGGCAACAGCTTACTTCGGTAACCCGTGTGAGCCAAAAAAAAGGGGAGATAATTGGTTTTTTCGTAACCAATTATCTCCCCTTTTTTAATCTGCCTACAGCCTACAGCCTACAGCCTACAGCCTACAGCCTATTGACAACTTTCATCTATCTCGTCAAATGCCGGTACTTGATCCTATGCGGCTGGCAGGCCTCCTCACCAAGCCGTTTCTTGCGGTCCTCCTCATACTCGGTGTAGTTGCCGTCAAAGAAGTTGACCTGACTGTCTCCTTCAAAGGCCAGGATATGGGTGGCAATGCGGTCGAGGAACCAGCGATCATGGCTGATCACCACGACGCAGCCGCCGAAATTTTCCAGGGCCTCCTCCAGGGCGCGCAGGGTGTTGATGTCCAGGTCGTTGGTGGGCTCATCAAGGAGGATGATGTTGGCGCCTTCCTTGAGAATGCGGGCCAGATGGACCCGGTTGCGCTGGCCGCCGGAGAGCAGGCCCACCTTTTTTTGCTGCTGGCTGCCGGAGAAGTTGAAGCGGCCCACATAGGCCCGGGAGTTGACCTCGCGGTCGCCCAGGGTCAGGATATCCTGGCCTTCGGAGATAACCTCCCAGATGGTCTTTTCCGGGTCAAGGACATCGCGGGACTGGTCGACAAAGGCCAGTTTCACCGTGTCCCCCAGGGTAATGGCGCCGCTGTCAGGCTCTTCCTGGCCGGTGATCATCTTAAAGAGGGTGGATTTACCGGCGCCGTTGGGACCGATGACCCCGATGATGCCGCCCGGCGGCAGGGAGAAGGTCATGTTCACCACCAGCAGCTTGTCGCCAAAGGCCTTGGTGACGTCTTTGGCCTCAATGGCAAGATTACCCAGACGGGGGCCGGGTGGAATGAAGATCTCCAGGTCCTTGATCCGGGTCTCCTGATCCTGGTCCACCAATTGCTCATAGGACTTGATCCGGGCCTTGGATTTGGCATGTCGGCCCTTGGGGCTCATGCTGATCCATTCCAGCTCCCGCTTCAGGGTCTTTTGGCGGTCAGACTCCTGTTTTTCCTGCTGGGCCAGGCGCTTTTGTTTCTGGTCGAGCCAGGATGAGTAGTTGCCCTTCCAGGGGATACCCTTGCCCCGGTCCAGTTCAAGAATCCAGCCGGCGACATTGTCGAGGAAATAACGGTCATGGGTGACGGCAATGACCGTGCCCTCGTAGCGCTGGAGATGCTGCTCCAGCCAGCCCACTGTCTCGGCATCAAGGTGGTTGGTGGGCTCGTCAAGCAGCAGAATGTCCGGTTTTTGGAGGAGGAGGCGGCATAGCGCCACCCGGCGCCGTTCACCACCGGAAAGCACGTCGACCTTTGCATCACCGGGGGGGCAACGCAGGGCATCCATGGCCATGTCCAGGCGGGCATCAAGATCCCATGCCCCCTGGTGGTCGAGCTTTTCCTGGACCTCGCCCTGGCGGCTGATAAGGGCGTCCATCTCATCATCACTCATGGGCTCGGCAAATTTGTTGTTGATCTCGTTAAACTCGGCGATCAGATCAACGGTCTCCTGTACCCCTTCCTCAACAATCTCCTTGACGGTCTTGCCCTCAGCCAGCTCAGGCTCCTGCTCCAGAAAACCCACGGTGAGGCCTGGGGAGATGGATGTCTCGCCCTGGAACTCCTTGTCTCGGCCGGCCAGAATGCGCAGCAGCGAACTCTTGCCCGAGCCGTTAAGGCCCAGGACGCCGATCTTGGCCCCGTAAAAATAGGAGAGGTTGATATTCTCCAGGATGGGGGTTTTCTCGTAAAACTTGGAAACCTTGATCATGGAGTAGATGATCTTATTGGGCTCGTCACTCATGGTATTCTCCTGCAGGTATATATCTTAATAGTTGGGCGGCCTGGGGCAGGCACGGAGTTTTTCAGGGGGTTATTCTAGCCGCGAATGGGCTGAAAAGGTATGAATTTTTCCAGTTTTTTGCTGGCAAGGGGAGATTGTTAAACCGGCCAGCACTGCACCTGGTTGCGGCCCCCCTCCTTGGCCGCATACAGGGCCTGGTCGGCCTTGTCGATGATGCCGGCCGTATCAGGGCCATGGCTTGGATAGAGGGCAATGCC
>JAUVQZ010000264.1 GCA_030597865.1 Pseudomonadota bacterium
ACAGCCTGCCGCGAGATCCGTGCGTTCGAGAAAAAAAACAACCGTCCCCCCACCCCCATTATTGCCCTCACTGCCCATGCCCTCAGGGAGCACCGCAAAAAAAGCCTGGAGGCCGGCTGCGATGACCACCTCAGCAAACCGATCAGGAGGGAAACCCTCCTGGCCACCCTGGCCACTTACAGTGACCACCCCATCGCACTCCACCCTCCAACTCCATTGCCAGATAATGGGCCCGTGACCCTAATCATAGATGAGGACCTGGGCTGTCTGGTGCCCAAATACCTCGACAACCTGCGCCAAGATCTTATCAAGATCCATGGCTGCGTGGAGCACCAGGATTTTGAGGCAATCCGCATTCTCTGCCACAGCATGAGAGGTTCCGGCGGCGGCTATGGTTTAGATTTTATCAGCGAAAGGGGCGCGGAGATGGAGGAGGCGGCCAAGAAAAAAGAAGGGCCTACCATCACTAATGGCCTTGCAAAAATCCGCGCCTACCTCGACAATATTATTATTGAATACCAATAAACCGACGGACCCTGCCAAACCACACGCCATGGACTTCAGCCACAAGACAATCCTCGTCATTGACGACTCCATCGACAGCCGGACCCTGATCTGTCACATCCTCAACCAGGCTGGCTACGATCATATCCTGGAGGCGGATTCGGCCCGGCAGGCCTTTGATCTCTTAGGCATAGACAGGCCGGAGGGCGACATCGATTTCGGCCCACGGGTGGATCTCATCCTGCTGGACATCGTTATGCCGGAGATGGACGGCATAGCCACCTGCATCAAGCTTAAAGCCACCCCCCAGACCGCGGATGTACCCATCATCATGGTAACGGCGGACACCAAGGATGTCAGTCTGCAAAACGCCTTTGAACAGGGGGCCATGGACTATGTCAACAAACCGATCAACCGGGTGGAGCTCTGCGCCCGGGTCAAGTCCGCCCTGCTGCTTAAAGATGAGATGGATCGCCGCATTGAACTGGCCAGAGAGTTGGCTGCGGCCAATAAAATCCTGCAGCGCACGGCCCTCACCGACGGCCTCACCGGCATTGCCAACCGCCGCTATTTCGACGAATTTCTCAAAAAGGAGTGGCGCCGCTGCCGCCGCGAACAACAGCCCATCACCCTCTGCCTGGTGGACATTGATTTTTTCAAGGCCTACAACGACAGCTATGGCCATCTCCAGGGCGACGACTGCCTGAAAAAGGTGGCTGCCATTCTGGCCGCCAGTGTCAAACGACCAGGAGACCTGGTGGCCCGCTACGGCGGTGAGGAGTTTGCCCTCATCCTTTCGGAGACCACAGAGGATGGCGGTTGCGCCGTGGCACATCGGATCATGAGGGAGGTGGCAGCCCGCAATATCCCCCATGAAAATTCAACGGTCAGCGACCGGATCACCCTAAGCTTCGGGGTGGCCATGCTCACCCCAATGGCGGCAACGGCTGTCCATGACCTCATTACCCAGGCCGACCGGGCCCTGTACGAGGCCAAAAACATGGGCCGCGACCGGATCAGCTGCCCATGCCTGAAATGATAAAAAAGGTACCTCCCCCTTCTTTACCCCATCTATTTCTTTGCATTCTTTATTTCTCTTCCTCCCTTTTTTCCCTATACTGTTTAGAGAGGCCCACAATCGAGATCCCATTCAGACAGAATCCCCATGACCGGCAAAACCACGAAACGCATCAATAACATCAGACGTTTTCTCTGGATTGCCACCCTGTTCTGGAGTGGCTGTGTGGGGCTGGCCTGGGTGATAACGGCCATCTCCGTCTACCACACCCATGTGGAGGATACCGCCATCCGCGGGGCCAGGGCCTTTATTGACCGTGACCGCGATTTTCGGGTCTGGGCCGCCCGCCATGGCGGCGTCTATGTGGTGCCAACCGAGAAAACACCGCCCAATCCTTACCTGGCCCATATCCCTGACCGTGACCTGACCGTGGCTGGCGACAAGACCCTCACCCTGATGAACCCGGCCTATATGCTCCGCGAAATCCATGAGGAGTTTGCCAACAACAGCAACATCCGGAGCCACATCACCAGCCTCAATCCCATCCGGCCGGAAAACGCCCCCGAGCCCTGGGAGCGCCGGGCCCTGGAATCCTTTGCGGCTGGAGCCACGGAGTTTCGCGAATTTACCAAGGTCAACGGTGAAAAGACCCTGCATCTCATGCAACCCCTGATCACCCGGCAGGACTGTCTAAAATGCCATGCCCAGCAGGGCTATAAGGTGGGGGATGTCAGGGGCGGCATCAGCATCGTCCTGCCCATGGGCGAGTTACTCAGCGACAGCAGAGACCATCAGACATTCTGGGGTCTTGCCCTTGCCAGCCTCTGGCTTCTCGGCCTTTGCGGCATCTGGTTTTCCAGCCGCCGGATCGTCATGCTCCTGGAGACCAGGGATGCGGCCTATGCCGAACTTGCCAAGCATCAGGGCCAACTTGAGGACAGGATCAGGGAACGGACCCATTCCCTGGAAGAGGCCAACGCCCTGCTTGGGGCAGAGGCCCGGGAGCGCCTCAAGATCCAAAACGCCCTGGAGAAATCCCATGACGAGCTGGAGCAGATCTTCAACTCATCCGCCGACGGCATGCGCATTGTCGACTGGGATTTCAACATGGTGATGGTCAACGACACCTTTGCCAAGATGGCTGGCGCCAGCCACCAGGCCCTTATCGGCCGCAAATGCCACGACGTCTTTCCCGGCCGACGCTGCCATACCGACCAGTGCCCCCTGGCCAGAGCCCAAAACGGCGAAAAGCGGACCACCCACGAGGTCACCAAAACTGCACTTAACGGCAACACCTTTGAATGTCTCACCCAGGCCACCCTCTTTTATGATCCTGAGGGCCAGGCCATGGGTATCATGGAGAGTTTTCATGACATCTCCGAAATTAAAGAGCTGGAAAAAAATCTTTCCGCCGAGGCGTCCCGCAATGCCCAGCAGGCCGTGG
>JAUVQZ010000185.1 GCA_030597865.1 Pseudomonadota bacterium
GGTTGCCGGTGTTGATGAGGCCGGCCGTGGGCCCCTGGCCGGACCGGTGGTGGCTGCTGCGGTCATCCTGCCGCTGGATCTGGACCATAGCCCCTTCATGGATTCGAAGAAATTAACGGCCAAGGCACGGGACAGGGTTTTTGCCCTTCTTGAGGAGCTCCAGGTTCCCATGGCTGTCGGTATTTGTTCGGCCCAGGAGATCGACGAGATAAACATCCTGCAGGCCTCGCTCCTTGCCATGAAAAGGGCGGTGGAGCAACTTTGCCTGCCCCCCGCCTTTTTACTGGTGGACGGCAAGTTTACCATCCCTATGGACCTGCCCCAGGATGCCATGATCAAGGGCGAGTCAAAGAGTGCCTCCATTGCCGCGGCCTCGGTGGTTGCCAAGGTCACCAGGGACAGGCTGATGTTCGAGTATGATGGGCAATACCCGCTCTATAATTTCCGTCAGCATAAGGGCTACCCCACCAAGGCCCATAGGGCCCTCGTTGCCCAGCACGGCCCCTGTCCCATCCATCGGCGTACCTTCAAGGGCGTACAGGAGTATGTCTGATGGCCATGAAGGGTAAGGAGCTTGGCAGGGAAGGGGAGAGACTGGCCGCCCTTTTTCTTGAGAAGCAGGGCATGGTGATCATCGCGCGTAATTTTCGGACCCGCAGCGGTGAGATTGACCTCATTGCCAGGGATAAAAAGGATCTGGTCTTTGTTGAGGTCAAGACCCGTTCCGGCACCGAGTTCGGCTCTGCCCTGGAGGCCGTCGGCCCCCGTAAATGCCGACAGATTGTCCGGGTGGCCCAGGCGTACCTCCTCCAAAATGATGGCTTTGAACAACCGGCCCGCTTTGATGTGATCGGTATCCTGATTGGTGACAGCGTCCACATTGACCATATAAAAAACGCCTTTGATGCCAGTTGAGAAATTGAGCAATAAGAATTTGAGTAGTTGAGAAAAAGCTGCCCTGCCGGAGATTGGGAGGACTTCTAGTCCCCGTGGGATAAACTTATTCCTCAAATTCTCAAATTCTCAAACCTTACCTTAGGCATCGCGTTGTATAGTTATGAGTAGACCAACTTCAGAGATAAAACCCCTTGTTATCACCATGGGCTGTCCGGTGGGGATCGGTCCGGAGCTGATCCTCAAGCTCTTTGCCGCCGGTCAGGAGAATGCCGTGGTTGTCGGCGATGCCGAGGCGTTGAGGTGGTGCGCCGGGGAGATAGGGCTGCCAGCGCCGCTTTCTCCATGGCAGCCGGGTGATGGGATCACGCCGGGCACCATTCCCCTCTATACCCCCCAGGATGCCGGACTTGTCAGGGATGATCTGCAGTGGGGGACGCCCACCAAGAAGACAGGCCGGGCCATGGGCCGTTATATTGAGGGGGCTGTTGCCCTCATCCAGGGTGGCAGGGCCAGCGCCCTGGTGACCTGTCCCATCACCAAGACCGCCCTCAATGGGGGAGGCTACCATTTTCCCGGCCACACCGAGATGCTGGCTAAGCTTTGCGGAACCCAGCGTTTTGCCATGATGATGGCCGGTGCCTCCCTGCGGGTAACCCTGGTCACCATCCATACGCCCCTGGCCGCAGTGCCGGCCCTGGTGAGCCAGGAATCGGTGGCCGGGATGATTGACATCACCTGGCAGGCGCTCCACCATGATTTTGGCATTGCCCGGCCCCGCCTGGCCGTGGCTGGACTTAACCCCCATGCCGGTGAGGACACCATGTTTGGCAGCGAGGAGCAGGAGGCGATCCTGCCGGCCATTGAGGCGGCCCGGGCAGAGGGGAAGGATGTCCAGGGGCCTTTCCCGCCTGACACCGTTTTTCAAAGGGCGGCCCAGGGGCATTTTGATGCCGTGGTCTGCATGTACCACGACCAGGGTCTGATTCCCTTTAAGCTGCTGCATTTCAGTGATGGCGTTAATGTTACCCTGGGGTTGGCCATTGTCCGCACCTCGGTGGATCACGGCACCGCCTATGATATTGCCGGTGAGGGAGTGGCTGATCCGGCCAGCCTCCAGGCCGCCTGTGACATGGCCCGCCAGATCCATGAAAATCGCACCCGGAGGGAGGTGTTATGACGAAATATTCAGGGGTTGGCCTGTGCGGCAGTCACCGTACCGGCAAAACAACCACGGCCGAGAAGCTTGCCCGGGACAATAATATCCCCCTTGTGGAGACCACCACCAGCGCGGTCTTTGCCAGGCATGACCTGAAACCCTCTTCCCCCATGGATTTCTCCACCCGGCTCTGGATTCAGGACAAGGTCCTTACTGCTGCCGAGGAGATTTGGTCCCAGCATCGCCATTTTATCACTGACCGGACGCCGTTGGATATGCTGGCCTATACCCTGGGCGATATCCAGGGTCGTACCCAGGTTGAGTTTGCCGCCCTGGAACACTATGTGGAGCGCTGCCTTGGGGCCACCAATCGTTATTTTTCCAGCCTCTGCGTGGTCCAACCAGGGATCCCCCTCATTGCCGCCCCGGGCAAGGCGGCCTTGAACGAGGCCTATATTGAGCATCTCAACACCCTGGTGCTTGGCCTCTGCCTTGATGAGCGCCAGCAGGTGCCTTTTGCGGTGATGCCCAGAAGCTGCATTGCCATTAGCCAGCGTTGCCTCTTTATCCAAGAGAAGTGCTTTACCCCTCTCTAGATTCAAGATAGAATAGAGATCTTTGCTGTTTAGGTCCTCTTAATTGATTCTAATCATGGGGCGTGTGTTCGAACCTTGAAGAACTTTATGAACTACAGAAATTCATCTGCCATTTCAGCCCCGCTGGCTGCGTTGGTTTTGCTGGCCCTGCTGCTCTCTGGCTGTGCCGGTCATTATTCTCCCACCTCTGAGGAGATTGCGGCAGCTGAGCCCGATGATCCATCCTGCGCCTATTTCTATTTTTCCTGGGGGCGTTTTGCCGAGATGGCAGGCCGTCTTGAGGAGGCCCAGGACGCCTACACCAAGGCCCTGGTCTGTGATCAGCACTCCACCTATCTCCATCAGCGCCTCGCCTATCTTCTCATTGCCATGGGTAAGAAGGAGCAGGCCGGTGTCGAGCTCGAAAAGATTCTGGAGAACTCCCCTAAAGACAACCGTGCCCGCCTTGAACTTGCCGGAATCTTTGAGAATCTTGGCAAAACAGACAAGGCCATTGAGATTCTTAAAAAAAATATCAGCGATGATCCCCAGGATAATCACAGCCGTCTGACCCTGGGCTATCTCTACTTTCGCCATGACCGCTTGGATGAGGCCCGAACTGCCCTGGAGCAACATGTGGCCCAGGAACCTGACTCCTATTCCGGCTCGGTGATGCTTGCCAAGCTGTATCGCTCCATGGGTGAGATCGAACTGGCCCGGGCCATGTATGACAAGGTTCTTGAACTCAACTGGTCCTTTGTTCAAGGCCTTGACGCCGCTGAGTTTTATGAGCAGATCAGGGAGTATGAAAGGGCAGTCGAGCTCTATAAGAAGCTGCTCGAAGAGGAGCCTGACAACGAGACCTGCCGCCGCAAGCTGGCAGGTCTGTATATGGTCCTTGGTAAGCCCGACCAGGCAGTGGTGGAACTCAACATTCTGAAGAAAAGTAGCCAGGAGCCGGAAAAGGTTGACCTGGCCATCGGTCGTCTCCTCCTTGAGCAGAAGAGGTATAATGATGCCATTCACCATTTCGGCCGGATGCTGGTTGCCTACCCCGAGATGGATATTGTCAGACCCCTGATGGCCTTGGCCTATTATGAGGCCGGGGACGGGGACGGGGCCAAGAAGGTGCTGGATCAGGTGCCGGTTGACTCCAAGGATTATGAGGACGCCATCCTCATGCTGGTTCGCCTCTATCAGGAGGAGGATAAGCTGGCAACGGCGGCGGATATCTTAGAGCATGCCCTTGAGGTGAGCGCTGCCAACCACCAAAGTTTTTTCTTTCTGCTGGCGGCGGTTTATCATAAGAATAAAGAGCCCCAGAAGGGGGTGCTTGTTTTTGAGCGCGCCACGGAGATATTCCCCGGGGAGAGCCGGGTCTGGTTCGAGTACGGTCTCTATATGGACAGAATAGGGCAACTGAAGGATGCCATGGTCCATATGGGCCGGGTACTGGAGCTTGATCCCGATGATCCCTATGCCTTAAATTATGTCGGCTATACCTGGGCCGATGCTGGCGTCAACCTTGACCAGGCCCTGGATTACATCAGCCGGGCCGTGGCTGCCCGTCCTGAAGATGGTTTTGTCCGTGACTCCCTGGGCTGGGTCTATTATAAACGGGGTGATTTTGAGCGGGCCGTGACAGAGCTGGTGGCGGCCAGTGAGATGCAGCCGGACGATCCCACCATTAGCGAGCACCTCGGCGATGCCTATGTGAAAATTGGCGAGTTTGCCAAGGCGGCAGAGCGTTATGATAGGGCGGTGGAATTATATAAGGATGCCAAGAAGCGGGCCATGGCGCGGCGCAAGCTTGAAGAGGCCCATGGGGGGATACGATAGGTCTTATGTTTTTTTTCAAACGCTGCATGGCCCTTATCCTCTGCCTTCTACTGCTGTCTGGCTGCGTGACCATGCCGAATCTTCTCGGTATCAGCCACGAGGAAAACAGAGAGGTGCGCGGCCGTTTCAAGGAGATGATTGCCCTCCAGGCTAAATGTCATTGCTGTCTTGATGGCACGGCCCATATCTCCCTCAAGAACCTCCTCTACTCCGGCGCCATTTCCGGCTACCTGCAGGCCATGAGCCCCTCCTATCTGAAATTTATCGGCGTTAATCCACTGGGCCAGCCCCTGGCGGTGTTGACCACCAACGGCCAACAGTTTCGCTATGTCGCCACCGAGGAGAACACGGTGTATACCGGTGAGGTGAAGAGCGCAACATTTGCCAAATATACCCCGGAGGGCTTCATTCCCACCCTTTCCTATTACTGGCTGATCGGCAGATTGCAGCCGGGGCCGGTGCAGCTCACCCGGGTGAGCAGGGATGGTGAGAGTGGTTATTGGGTTGAGCTCCTCTATGAAAATGGCAGAAAGGCCCAGGTGCTGTTTGACCTGGATGCCCTGCAGATTCGCCGCCATATCGTCTTGAACGGCGACGGCAAGCGGATTTTGAATATCCTCTATGATCAGTATGGCCCAGGGGAGTGCGATGTGCCGCGCCGGATTACCGTGACCTCGCTTACCCTGGGCTCCACCATGGAGATTCGTCTTGATGATCTCCTTGATAATGTGTCCCTGTCCCGCCAGGATTTTGATTATTCGCCTCCCCTCACCTTTAAAGAGGTGGGGGTGGAGTAGCTCCCGGTGTCCCTTGTCGATTTTATAGATAGCTTAGCCTTGCCTTGCCGTCCATATGTCAAATATCCTTTCATTTAGCCTATTGTAAAAAAAACGTGAATCCCGAACAGCTCCTTCCCTTGGTCCGCAAACCGAGCAGATATTGCGGTAATGAGTTCAATGTGCCTGCCAAGAACTGGCAAGAGGCCTCATTGCGCATTCTCTTGGCCTTTCCCGATATGTATGAGATTGGCATGTCCCACCAGGGCCTGCAGATTCTCTATCATATTATTAATGGACGGGATGACCTCCTTGCCGAACGGATCTATGCCCCTGATACGGATCTTGAGGATCTGTTACGGCAGTCCAAGACCCCTCTGTTCAGCCTGGAGTCACGCCATCAGCCCCTGGATTTTGATGTCCTGGCTTTTACCCTGCCCTACGAGCTCTGTTACTCAAATATTCTCACCATCCTTGATCTGGCTGCTATTCCTTTTTACAGCAAGGATCGTCACGA
>JAUVQZ010000186.1 GCA_030597865.1 Pseudomonadota bacterium
GGACCGGTGGCGAGGAGGTGGTCAAGAAATCCCTGGCCGAGATTGAAAATGATGTGCTCCATGAACTGATCGGCGCCCATAGCAAATACCAGGGCCGTGAACAGGAGTTGGCCCAATTGTCCCTGGCAATCCGCGACCTGGTCCTCAAGGATGATGTTGAAGATGACGAATTGCTCGGGCTTTTCTCGGAGCAGGTCTGAGCCATGAAAATCCTCTCTATTTCCTTAAAAAACATCAAATCCCACCGTGACCTGGAGCTGGATTTCGCCAGCGGCATCAACGTCCTTTCCGGGGTCAACGGCATCGGCAAAAGCACGATCTTTGAGGCCATTGGCTACGCCCTGTTCGGGGTTGATGCCCGGGACTTTGTCGGTAACATCGACCGTTTCATCACCATCGGCGCCAAAAAGGGCGAAATAGCCGTAACCTTTGCCGTGGATGGCGGTGATACCTATCGGGCCTCCCGCAGTGTCGGGGCCGGTTCCAAATGGCTGTTGGCCAAGGAGCTAGGCGAGTCCTTTGAGGTTGAAGACCATGCCGGCGCCCCGGAAACAGAAGCCCGGATCAAGGAACTGCTCGGACTCAATAGCGCCCGGGCCCTGGCCGACCAATTTAAACTGGTGATCGGCCCCTTCCAGAACGAATTCCTCGGTCCTTTTGTCCTCAAACAGCCGACCAAGCGCCAGGAAGCCTTTGACGAGATCCTCGGCATTGATGCCTGGCGAAAAACATATAAAGGCACCAAAACACTGCTATCGGCAGTCAAAAACAAGATCAAGGTCTTGACTGTTGAGATAGAGGGTAAACAGGAACAGGTTGCCATCCTGCCCGAACGGAAAAAGGAATTGACCGGCTCTATCGCCGAGGTTGACGCACAACAGAAGGAACTGACCGGCAAGGAAAAAACTTTAGCCGAGACCGAAAAACAACTCAGCAAACTAGATGGCCAGGAAAAAACGGCTCATACCGTCAAGTCTGACATTCAGGTGCTTGATAGTCGCATTCGTGATGGCAAAGAAAAAATAGCCGACCAGGAGAAAAGGGTTAAAGAAGCCGAGCAGGCCCTTGCAACTTTGGACAAGACCAAGGCTGGCAAGGAAGCGTTTGAGGCGGCTGAGGCTAATCTTAAGACCTTGCGGGAGCAAGAGAAACAGAGAAGGGAAATCGACAAGGATATAACGGCCCTGGATAAAGAAAGTGCCCGCCTTGCCCAGGCATTGGAACACGAAGAGCGTGAAGTAGAGAAAACCGAGACACAACTTACGGCAGAGGAAAGCCAGCTCAAAAAAGCTCAGAAAGACCTTGCCGTGGATGACAGCGTAAACAAAACGGCAGCCCGTCTGCCGGAGCTGAGAAGAGAGGTTGAAAAGCTGCGCTCGGCCCAGGGCCTTCTTGAGGGCAAGCGGGCAGGCTTACAGGAAGGCAAGGAAAAACTGGCCGAAGGGGTCTGCCCGTTCTTCAAGGAACAGTGCCAGAATATTGCCGGCAAAGCCCCCCGTGACGTGTTCAGCGCCAGGGTAGACGAACTGGACAAAGAGGGTCTTGATCTGGGCAAACTATTGGCTGGACTGGGCCAGGAGATCGAGACGGCAGAAAAAGCCCGACAGGAACTGGAATCACTTACGATAAGAGGGCAGGAACTTGAAAAACAGCTGAACGCCCTGGCCAAGAGGCGAGATGATAACGATAAACGCAAGAGGTCACTTGCCGGGACCAAAAAACAGCAGGCAGAGGCCGAGGAAAAGGCCGTAGCCCGGAAAGAGGATATCAAGAAGTATAGCAATCTGGATAACGAAATAACCAAGATTGCTACATTACGGACGGAACACCAGGCTGCCAGAGATGCCTTCTTTGCCAATCAAAAAGACGCCCAGGATCTTAATAATCGCCGTGAAAAATTGAAGGAGTGGACAAGACTTTTAGAGGTGATAAAAACCGATCTAGCTGCCAAACAGAAAGAGCTTGCCGAGCTGGAGCAAGATTATGATCCGAAAGGCCACGCTGAGGTTCGCCTGGCAAAAGAGCAACTGGTCGCAGAGGTTGCCACAATAAAGCAAAAAATCAATGCTCTCGGCAAGGACCGACTCCGCCTTGAAGAAGAGATCAAAAAAATGAACCGGATCAAAGAAGAGATCAAGGCCCGGTTGGCTGAAAAGAAAATCTTGGCAGGTAAAGAAGAGTTGGTCAAATTTTTACGGAGCAAGATCTTTAATAATGTTTCAACGCAACTCTCAGAACGTTTCCGGGAAGAAATAAGTTTGCGGGCGGATACTATTTACCGCAACATAGCTGAAACCGATGAAGAGCTTTACTGGGGCGACAAATACAAGATCGTGCTGCGGGATATGCAGGATGGGGAGATAAGGGAGCGTAACGATGACCAATTGTCCGGTGGGCAGACGATGAGCGCCGTGGTATCCCTACGCTTGGCGTTGTTGCAAACCATCGGCGCCAGGATTGCCTTTTTTGATGAGCCTACTTCAAATCTGGATGCCGCCCGCCGGGCCAATCTGGCCCATGCCTTTCGGGCTATTGACGTCGGGCGTGAAGAGGTAACCGAACACTGGTACGACCAACTTTTTCTGATTAGTCACGATGTAGCATTCACGGAGGTGACCGATCAGATTATTTCTCTTGAAAAGTGAAGAGGGACAACTCACCCTGCCCAGACATCAACTCTTTTATAGTAGAGTGAACCATATCTTACCCAGTCCACCCTTAGGGGAGTAAGGCCGCGCCAATCTCCGCAAAAAAGCGGCGGCCCTCATCAAAATCAACACAACGGGGCAACCTACCAAGGATTGGCAGGCCGGTGATCCTGGCAATGGTTGCCATATTGTCCTGAACCAGGAGATCGTCCTGGTCGTAGCTCTCTTCATCGGAAAAGATGATGCCAAGGAGGGGAATTTTTCGAGCTTGCAGGGCCTCAACGCTGAGCAGGGTATGGTTGAGGGTGCCGAGACCGGAACGGGCCACCAGAATTGTCGGCACGGGATGGGCTTTCATAAAATCGACAAGCAGGGTCTCATCATTAAGGGGTACACAGAGGCCTCCGGCCCCTTCCATCACCAACACATCATAGCAGTTTTTTTGGGCTATTACCGCGCTCAGGCGCGCAGGATCAACCTCCTCCCCCTGTTGACGGGCAGCAAGATGGGGAGAGGCGGCCAGGCCAAAATGATACACCACCTCACCCTGTACACCACTCTTCTCCTCACAGTAGAGACAATCATCGGCCTGCTCCCCCCCGCAGCTCACCAACTTCAGATAACCGACATCCACCCCTCTATTTTTTAAATAATCGAGGAGCAGGGCCGCCACCAGGGTCTTACCCACTGAGGTGTCGGTACCGGTAATCATGATCTTTGCAGGTATAGAACTCATATCTCTTTCTCCCTCCCCCCTTGACAAGTGAGGATGTAAATATCGTAGGTGATGGTATAGCCCCCTGTGCTGGCAAACCAATGGCCCAGGCTATTCAAGGCAGCCCTGCTGAGATGGGGGACCTTGTCATGATAACCGCCAGTGCCTGTTTTCTTGATGTGATCGAGGATGTCAAAAAAAGTGGCGTACTCCCTCTGCACCACCCTGCTGATGAGTTCCACCCCGGTAAACACCTGACGAGCGAACGCCTCGGCATCCCTGGCCGGACAAAAGGATTCGGCGGGCAAGCGGATGGCAGGATCAACAATCTCCCGCATGGCAGTGGCAAGCTCCTTAAAGGATCCAGGACCAAAGAGCGACAGGGCCACCATGCCATTGTCGTTTACCAGGCGGCCCAGATGACCAAAGGTGGCCGGCAGATCGTTAAACCATTGCAGGGTGGCATTACTCACCACCAGATCATAACGTTCAGCCGTGGTTCTGATAAAGGACTCGCCATCAACACAGTGAAACTGAACACGTTCTGAGTTGGCCACCTTGTGACGGGCATGCTCCACCATGGTTTCGGCAAAATCCAGGGCATCAATCCGGGCCTCTGGAAACCTCTCGACAAGCAGCTTGGTCAGGTTGCCGGTGCCGCAGCCGATTTCAAGAATCCTAGCAGGTTGTTTTGACAGTGAATCCAGCAACCAACCGGCGGCCTCCCTTTGAACGTGGGCGTACCTGTCGTATGAGTGGGCAGCGCGCGAAAAACGCTGGCGAATATAATCCTTGGCTTTCTCTTTAGGCGGCATGGCGTATTATAACAGGTAAGAGCGGGGATGGGTAAAGAGGAGATGTCCGGCGGCCTCGACCACCTGCTCAACGGCACCGGCTATCTGCGGACGCTGCAGACAAGGGGCGACAACATCCTTACGGCCATGAATGACCTGAACGGAAACACCGTCAGGGGCCTGGCCAGCCAAAGGAAAGGAGGCGAGATAATCCAGACCGGCCACCAGGAAATCCTGACTCAGGCGGGCCAGGTAGCCGATCTCCAGCTCCTCAGCAAAACAACGATACATATCCTTATGCCCCAAGAAACATTTCCTGTAAAATCCCTGCATTGATTTTTGCAGACCGGCGCCAAGATCCGCCTTAATGGCAGCAATTTCTGCAGGGGGCCAATGGCTGCGCCCGGCCAGCAGGGTAACCGAGGAGACCTGCTCAGGATAGGTGGTGGCAAAGTCCCAGGCCAGATTGGCGCCCATGGACCAGCCCACCAAGGCGACCTTGGCCACCTGCATCTGGGCAAGATACTCCTTAAGCTCTGCCACCTGGTCGGCATGACAAAATTCTGTGGGCACAACCAGGTCAGCATCCTCAGGCCAAACCCCATGGCGTGCCACCTGGCCGTCAAAACCCCAGCCTGGCAAAAAAACCAACGTTTCCTGCTGGTTACCTGTGCCCCTTTGTATCCGTGTAAAGGTCATAAAACCCTGTCCTGCCCCGTGGTTGATAAGAGCGGTCACCATACCCGCCCTCTTTTTCACTGTCAATCAGGGAGGCTCAAACAAAAAAAAGGGCGCTCAAGCTTAACACAAGCCAGAGCGCCCTTTCTCCCTTGAAGAGAGGAGAGTTACTTCTTCATATCCTCATTGCCCTTGACCAGGGCATCAACAACTGATGGATCAGCCAGGGTTGAGGTGTCGCCAAAGTCATCCTGACCGGCAGAAATCTTGCGAAGAATACGGCGCATGATCTTACCGGAACGGGTCTTAGGCAGACCGTCAGAAAACTGAATAAATTCAGGGGTGGCAATGGGTCCGATCTCCTTGCGGACATGGACCCGCAGCTCCTTGGCCAGATCATCATTGCCCTCAATACCGGCCTTTAAGGAAACGTAGGAGTAGATGGTCTGTCCCTTTATCGGATGGGGAGCGCCAACCACGGCGGCCTCGGCCACGGACTCGTGGGCCACCAGGGCGGACTCAATCTCGGCAGTGCCAAGACGATGGCCGGAGACGTTGATAACGTCATCCAGGCGTCCCATGATCCAGAAATAGCCATCCTCGTCACGACGCACACCGTCTTCAGGATCGTACATGCCTTCGAACTTGGAAAAATAGGCCTTCTTGTACCGGGCAGGATCGCCGAATACACCGCGGAGAATCCCAGGCCATGGCTTGCGAACAACAAGACGACCACCCTCGTTAACGCCGGCCTCGTTGCCTTCCTCATCAAGAACAGCGACATCGATACCGGGCAGGGGCAGGGAGGCGGAGCCAGGTTTGAGGGGCGTGGCAAAGGGCAGCGGCGAGATCATAATACCGCCGGTCTCGGTCTGCCACCAGGTATCAACGATGGGCAA
>JAUVQZ010000216.1 GCA_030597865.1 Pseudomonadota bacterium
AGGGTGAATTTATCGATGCGCAGGGCGCGGTTGAGGGGGTTCTTCTAGAACCGAGCGATGATATCCCGGCGGCCGACACTGAGCCCGGCCTGGGGGCCGCCCAGAAGCTTATCACCGGAAAAGGTGATGACATCGGCGCCGCTCTTGACCACCTCCTGAACCGTGGGTTCCCTGTCGAGCCCGAACCGGGAGAGGTCGATGAAGGAGCCGCTGCCCAGATCCTCCATCACGGCAAGGCCCTCTTTCCGGCCCAGGGCCACCAGTTCCTCCAGGGGCACCTCAGAGGTGAAACCGATCATCTTATAATTACTGGTATGAACCTTGAGGAGCAGGGCCGTCTCCTGACTAATGGCCTGCTCATAATCCCTGAGATGGGTGCGATTGGTGGCCCCCACCTCAACAAGGCGGGCCCCACTCTTCTCCATGACATCAGGGATACGGAAGGAACCGCCAATCTCAACCAACTGGCCCCGGGAGACAATGGCCTCCCGCCCATTGGCCAGGGTATCCAGGGCCAGGAGCACGGCAGCGGCATTATTATTGACAACCAGCCCGGCCTCAGCACCGGTGAGTTCACAGAGCAGCTCCTCAACCAGGCTATAGCGGCTGCCCCGCTTACCGGTGGCCAGATCAAATTCCAGATTGGAGTAACGGCCGCCGGCAGCCACAATACCCGCCATGGCCGAATCAGGGAGAAGGGAGCGGCCCATATTGGTGTGCACCACCACGCCGGTGGCATTAATCACCGTCCGGAAATGGGGCGCCATCAGCTTGTCCAGCCGTTGGTGAAAACGGGGCAACAGGCGGCTTTTGTCCAGGGCGACGGCGCTCTGCTCTTCGCCGCCCAGGATAGCCTGCCGGACATCATCCAGGAGTTGGCGGACCGCTTTTTTCACCAGGCGCAGGGGGGCATCCTGACCTTCATCGTTAATCCAGCCGAGGAACTCGTCAACCTTGGGAATTGCCTTAAGGAGCTGATGATCAGCGGCCGGTGTCTTATTTTTTTTCATGGGAAGGCCCTTTCAGGGGCGGCGCTCATTTCAAGCTACCGCCCTGCTCGTTTCAGGGGATGGGAAAGAATAATAGTGTTGACCATACCTCCAACACCCTTGATTTACACCACAAAGGCGGGGAAACATAAAGTTTTTTGTATTTATTCAGGTTGATTAGGCTGAAGGCTAAAGGCTGTTAGTAAAAACGAAAAAAAAATCTTTCATCATCTTTTATAATAAAGCTCATGAATCATATAGCTTGAAAAACAGAGAAAAGGCTAAAAATCATCTTCGCCTAATAGCCTACAGCCTAAACAGCTAATACGCTGAATAGATACAGTTTTTTACAGGGTCAGGGCCGCACCAGATGCCTCGACTGCCACATCCGGGAACCACCCATATAGCAGACAGCCAGAAGATAAAAAAGAAGGCTGGCTGCCCCGAGGAAAAGAAGGTCCACCTGGCCCAGGGGGACAACGTCAAAATATTGGGCCAGGGGTGTATAGAGCATCAGGGCCTGCAGGGCAACTGAAACCACCACCGACAGCCAGATAAGGGGATTGGAAAAAAACCGCACCCCATAACCCTGGCGAATGACAAAGACCAAGACCATCTCATAACAGACCACAAAGCTGAAGACCATGGTCCGGGCCATATCCAGGCGGCCATCATCGCCGCTGCCCCCCCAAAAGATAAAAAGGGCCAGGGCAATAGCGGTCCCCACCACCCCTAGCACCAGGAGAAGCATGAGCTTATCCCAGGGCAGAATGCCCTCGTCCTTGGGCTTAGGGGGCCGCTCCATGATCCGGTCGTTATAGCCATCAACGCTATAGGCCAGGGCGGGCGCGCCATCGGTCACCATATTAATCCACAGCAGCATGACCGCCGTAAGGGGCAGGTTCATGCCGAAAATAACGGCCAGAAAAACGATGAGCACCTCGCCAAGGTTGCCGGAGAGCAGCAGCATGATTGATTTCTGGATATTATCGTAAATACCGCGGCCCTCCTCAATGGCCCCGACAATATGGGCAAAGCTGTCATCAATGAGGACAAAATCTGCAGCCTCCTTGGCCACATCCGTACCGCTGCCCACGGCAATGCCGATATTGGCCTTTTTAAGGGCCGGGGCATCATTGACCCCGTCACCGGTCATGGCCACCGTGTGTTTCTGCTGCTGGAGCATGGTGACAATACGCTGCTTATGCTCTGGCACCACCCGGGCAAAGACATTGACCCCCCTGTCCAGGGCGCTATCAAGCTCACCATCGTCAAGGCTATCCATCTGGGCCCCTGTCAGCACGCCGCCAATGATACCGACCTCCTCACCAATGGCCCTGGCAGTTTCCGGATAATCGCCGGTGATCATGATCACCCTCACCCCAGCCCGGCGACAGAGCGAAAGGGCGGCAGACACCTCCGGACGGGGCGGATCAATCATGGCCTGCAGGCCAACGAACACCAGGTTCTCCTCAACAAAATCATGGCGGCCCTTAAGCTCTTTCCAGGCAAAGGCCAGGACACGCATGGCCTGGGAGGCGTAATGATCGATACGGACGCCGATCTGCTGGCGCATCTCCGAATCAAGCTCAACAATCTCCCCACCCACCAGGGCATGGCTGCAGGAGTCAAGGAGGCCATCCGCCCCACCCTTACTGAACATCTCCTCACCGCTGTTCCGGGCCACCAAAACACTCATGCGCTTACGGGTGGAGTCAAAGGGCAGCTCGGCAAGACGCTTACCCTCCTCTTCAAAGCCACATTTGGCGGTAGAGACAAGCAGGGCCGCCTCAGTGGGATTGCCGGTGATCCGCCACTCCCCCTTTTCCTCAAAAAGAGTGGCGTTATTACAGAAAAATCCGGCCTGGATGACACAGGGCACCTGGTCGAGATCCAAGGCCCCCACCTCTGGATCATAGCCGCCGCCCTCAAAGTGATACTCTTGATCAAAGGTCCAGACCCTGCGCACCGTCATCTGGTTCTGGGTAATGGTGCCGGTCTTATCGCTGCAGATCACATCACAGCTGCCCAGGGTCTCCACTGCGGATAATTTGCGGACCAGGGCCTTCCTGGCCAGCAACCGTTTCACCCCTATACTGAGGGCAATGGTCACCACCGCAGGCAGGGCCGTGGGCACGGCGGCCACGGCCAGGCTGATGGCAATAAAGGCAACACTGATAAAGAGTTCCCTGGTGAGACCCTGACCGGCCAGGATCTCCTTGGCGCAGGTGGCCAGGAGTACCAAGACGCAGACAGCGATAATGACCACCCCCAGACGGCGGCCAAAGGAGTTAAGCCGCTTCTGCAGCGGTGTCATTTCCTCCTCCGCCTCCTTGACAAGCCGGGTAATGATGCCGATTTCCGTCTCCATACCCGTCTTCACCACCACGGCAGTGGCGTTCCCGGAAACCACTGCGGTGGAGGAGAAAACCATATTACGCTGCTCAGCCAGGGCGGCCTGGACCGGCATGGCCGCACTGGTCTTTTCCACGGGCAGACTTTCACCGGTGAGGGATGCCTCTTCAACGGCAAAGACCGCATCGGTGAACAGGCGGCAATCAGCCGGCACCTTCTCGCCGGCCGCCAAACGGACAATATCGCCTGGAACCAGCTCCGCTGCCTCCAGCTTATGCCACCTGCCGTCACGATGCACCGTGGCCTGCACCGTGGTCATCCTCTTTAAGGCGGCCAGGGATTTGGCGGCGCTTAACTCCTGAAAAAAGCCAATGGCACCATTGACTGCCACGATAATTATAATGATGAGGGAATCGACATACTCGCCAATGGCCATTGCAAAGACCACGGCAAAGAGAAGGATATAGATGATAAAGCTTTTGAACTGGTCAACAAAGATACGCCAGGGATGGGGGCCATCGCTGCTGTCAATTTCATTACGGCCAGAGCGGGCCTGGCGCTGTAGGGCCTCGCTGGAATCCAGACCGGTGTCGCTGGTCTCCAGGTCCTTAAATATCTGGCCAATTTCCTTGGTCGTAAAATCACTCATGGGCGGGGATCCAGATTCCTCAGATTAAACAACTCCCCGTAGGAGCGAGCGTGCTCGCGAAAAGCAGCTTCCTGCTCGCGAGCACGCTCGCTCCTACAAAAAAAAGGAATCAGCTTAATTTATCAGCCAGACAGCTATATCACTGGTATTGGCCAGCAATCTATCGCTGACCCCGCCCAGGACACCTTTGCGCTCGTCCGGATCTCGGCGGCCCATGACAATGGTGCCGAAATGCTTATGCCAGGCCTGCAGGGCTATATCACGGGCCGGCTCCAGACCGCGACTGACCTCAAGCCGATGAACATGATCCATATCAAAACCATTTTCCCGCAGGATCTGTTCCGGGGCATGAAAAATAAAATCGTCCCCGAGAAGATGTTTCCGGCACCACTCAACCCCGAAGCTTGCCTCGCATTTTTCCAACTTAATCTCGGACCTACTGGCCAAAAGGGCGGTGGAGTGGAACAGGGTAATATCCACCCCGGCAATATCCTTGAAGATATGACCGAGATGATCGACTGCCTTCAGGATATGATTGGAACCATCAACGGGCACCAAAATTTTCCGGGAATCCACATGGCCATCCACCACCCAGACCGGCATATCCCAGCATTTTTCAAGGATCGACTTA
>JAUVQZ010000142.1 GCA_030597865.1 Pseudomonadota bacterium
AAAAGCCTCCGGGCCGAGCTCACCGAGGAACTGGCCATCAAACAGAAGGGCCTGCTCAACCTCAAGGGCGGCATCCTCACCCTGGCCAATGGCCGCTGCCAGATACGGCCGGCAGGGCGCCACGAGGCGGCCAGCTGCATCATCCTGGTCCCAGCCCATCGGCGCTGCCTCAAAAAGGGGGAACTTGTGACGATTCACTTGACAGAGTGGTGATTTTGTACATAAAGAAGCCACATAATATAGAGAGGTTATAGGGGGTAAAGAATGGTCAGCTCTCCATCTTCTCTATTTCTTTATATTCTTTAACTCCTCTAACTTCTCCCCAAAGGATCTCACCATGTTAGAACTGCGCTTCATCCGCGAAAACATTGAGCTTATCACTGAAAAATTAGAATTTCGGGGGATTAAAAATTCCCGTATTGGTGAATTCCCTGCCCTTGACCAAAGCCGCCGTGACTATCTTTCTGAGGTGGAGGGCCTGCGCAACAAGCGCAAGACCGTCTCCCAGGAGGTTGCCAAGCGTAAGAAGGCCCAGGAGGACGCCGAAGACCTGATCCAGGAGATGCGTCAGGTGAACGACCGGATCAAGGAAATTGAGGGGCTGCTGGTGACGGTTGAGGCAGATCTGCAGGACATCGTCATGTCGATCCCCAATATGCCCCATGAATCCGTGCCCTTTGGCAATGATGACAGCGCCAATGTCGAGCTGCGGACCTGGGGCAAGTCCACCACGTTTTCCTTTGAGCCCAAGGCCCACCATGAGCTGGGGGAAGATAATGACACCATTGATTTTAAACGGGCCGCCAAGATCGCCGGTGCCCGCTTTGCCCTGCTCAAGGGCTTTGCCTCCCGCCTGGAAAGGACGTTGATCAACTTCATGCTTGACCTCCACACCCAGCGCCATGGCTACACAGAGGTGCTGCCCCCCTTTCTGGTCAATACCGAATCCATGACCGCCACGGGCCAGCTCCCCAAATTTGCCGAGGACCTCTTTAAGACCGGTCTCTCCGAGCGCGACCTCTGGCTCATCCCCACGGCCGAGGTGCCGGTGACCAATATCTTCCGGGATGAGACCTTGCCCCCCGGTGACCTGCCGGTGAAATACTGCGCCTACACCCCCTGTTTTCGCTCCGAGGCCGGATCCTATGGCCGCGACACCAAGGGCCTGATCCGCCAACACCAGTTTGACAAGGTGGAGCTGGTGAAATTCACCCGGCCCGAGGAGTCGGACGCTGAACTGGACGCCCTGCTGGCCGATGCCGAAGAGGTGCTGCAGCTCCTGGAGCTGCCCTATAGGGTGGTGACCCTCTGCTCCGGCGACCTGGGCTTTTCTGCCCGCAAGACCTATGATATCGAGGTGTGGATGCCGGCCCAGAACATGTACCGTGAAATCTCTTCCTGTAGTAATTTCGGCGACTTCCAGGCCAGGCGGGGGGGCATCCGCTACCGGCCCGAGGGGGAGAAAAAATCCGCCTTTGTCCACACCCTGAACGGTTCCGGCCTGGCCGTGGGCCGCACCCTGGCCGCCATTTACGAGAACTACCAGCAGGAGGACGGCACCATCAAGGTGCCCGAGGTCCTGGCCCCCTATTTTGAGACCCGCTTTTAGCCGATAGCTTTAGAGATCAAGCATAAAAAAAGCCCTGCGACCTTTTGAGGTCGCAGGGCTTTTTTTATGTGATTAGTCCCCCATCAGCCCTGAACTCCCAACCCTTCGACAAGCTCAGGGCACCGCCTTTAACAGGCTCAGGGGAACGGTAGAGCAAGCTTGGGCCACCGGCCCCTGAGCCTGTCGAAGGGCTACTCCATGGCCAGCTCAATAAGCCGGTCAAGGAGCTGCCCAAAATCAAGGCCAAAGGCCTTGGCAGCCTGGGGCAAAAGGCTGGTGGGGGTCATGCCGGGGATGGTGTTGGTCTCAATGACATAGATCTCGCCATTTTCAGCCACCATCATGTCCGTCCGGCTATAGCCTTTCAGCTTCAAGGCCTGGTGGGCAACAAGCCCCATCTCCTGGGCCCTGCGGGTGGTCTCCTCATCCAGCTCAGCCGGACACACCTCCCTGCTGGCGCCGGGCTGATACTTGGCCTGGTAATCAAAGAAGGGGTACTCCTCGCCCGGGATGACCTCCACCAGGGGCAGGGCGTTTAACTCCCTATTGCCCAAAACACCGCAGGTGATTTCCCGGCCCCGGATAAACTCCTCCACCATGACCTCGTCATCGTAGTCAAAGGCCAGGGCCAGCCCTGTGGCCAGCTCCTGCTCATCATGGGCAATGGACATACCCAGACTGGAGCCCTGGCGCACCGGCTTGATAACCACCGGCAGGTTCATTTTTGCTGCCAGAGGGGCGGGGTTGCCAATATCCCCAGGGGAGGCCATCTGCCAGTTGGCCACCCTGAGTCCGGCGGCGCAATACATCTTCTTGGCCAGGTTCTTGTCCATGGCCAGGGCACTGCCAAGGATGCCGGAACCTTGATAGGGAATACCGAGGAGGTCAAGGGTGCCCTGCATGGAACCATCTTCCCCCAAGGGCCCATGGAGAAGGATGAAGGCAACATCCAACCTACCAGCGTCGGCGGCCAACCGGGCCAGGTCCGTGGCCGGATCATACTGGCCCACCTCGTACTTACTGACATCCAGGGCGGCGAGAACACCACGGGCCCCGGCCAGAGAGACCTCTCTCTCCCCTGACTTACCACCGGCAATGAGCGCCAGACGTATCTTTTCTGCCATGATGCTATCCTTAATAACTGACTAATCTTCTGTGGAAGGAGTAGAGAATAACAGACTTTAACTCCTCTAACTTCTTTATCTTAAAAACTTCGTACTTTATCCTCTTCATGGTAAACCAGGGGATAAGCCCTTCACCAACTATCAAGAATGGACCATCATTGTCAATGGACAGCCATATAATTCAAGCCCTTAAAGATATTGTCGGACCAGACCGCCTGGAGACTGCCGCCGAAGAGCTGCAATGCTACTCCTACGATGGTACCGGTCAGGAATGTATCCCCGAGGCCGTGGCCTTTCCAGACAGCACCGAACAGATCAGCAAAATTATGGCCCTGGCCAGCGCCAGCGGCTTTGCCGTGGTGCCGCGCGGTGCCGGCACAGGCATGACCGGCGGCTCCCTGCCCGTGGCCGGTGGCCTAGTCCTGGCCCTGGGACGGATGAACCGTATCCTGGAGATTGATGAGGTAAACCAGGTGGCCATTGTCGAACCCGGGGTGATCACCGGCTCACTCCGTGACACCCTGGCCCCCCTTGGCCTTTTCTACCCGCCGGATCCGGCCAGCCTGAAATTCTGCACCCTGGGCGGTAATGTGGCGGAATGCGCCGGTGGCCCCAGCGCCGTCAAATACGGGGTGACCCGCGACTATGTCCTCGGCCTTGAGGTGGTACTGGCCGACGGCCGCATCCTCGAAACCGGGGTCCGCACCCGCAAAGGTGTGGTGGGCTACGACCTTACCCGCCTCTTTATCGGTTCTGAGGGCACCCTGGGGATTATCACCAGAATCATCCTCCGCCTCACCTGCCGCCCCACCACCAGCAAGACCTTCCTCCTCCTCTTTGCCGATATGGCCCAGGCCACAGCCCTGGTTGCCGCCATGCTCAAGGAGCATACCCCCTCCACCCTGGAATATCTGGACAACACCGCCCTGTCCCTGGTGGCTGACAAGCTGCCCTTTGGCCTGCCTGCCCAAACACGGGCCATGCTCCTTGTGGAGCTTGACGGCGATGGCCAGTCCGTGGAGTTGCAAGGCGCCAGGCTGAACGATTTTCTGGCCGACCGCCAGGATATTCTTCTCCTCCAGGAGGCGAAGACCCCGGAGGAGGTGGATGCCCTGTGGAAGGCACGCCGTTCCGTGTCACCAGCCGCCTTTGACCTGAAGCCTGACAAAATCGGTGAGGATGTCGTGGTGCCCCGCAGCAGTATCCCGGAGCTCGTGGCCTGCGCCGAAGAGCTTGGTCGCCGCTTTAAGCTGCCCATCTTCACCTTCGGCCATGCCGGCGACGGCAATATCCATGTCAATATCATGCTGGACCGGGCAGACCAGGAGGAGGAGTGCCGGGGCCAGCAGGCCAAAGAGGCCCTTTTTCGAGAAGTTCTCGCCCTCAAGGGAACCCTTTCCGGCGAACATGGCATTGGGATTACCAAGGCCCCCTTCCTGGGCCTGGAACTCTCGGCAACCAGCCTGGACATCCAACAGCAGCTCAAAAAACTCTTTGACCCCCTCAATATCCTGAACCCTGGCAAGATCTTTTAGGCCCCAGGTATGCAGGTGATTTTGACAACCATAAAGGTGACACCCAGCCAGCCACCCCCTGGGTCAGCCCACACTTCTCACTGGAATAAACATACAATTTTCTAAATAACGACCAGGAAATCCATTGACAACAGCATGACTCATCTTTTATAAGAACAGATTGTTTTGGTCCTATGCAGCATTAATTGAACTGACCTGGTCAGATATATACCTACACCATCGTTTTAGCGGTGCAAACGTCCCTATACGGAGTTATCATGATTGAAGTTGAAGTACGTGGCGACATCGAATACGCCATTCGCCAACTGAAGAAGAAGCTACAGCTTGACGGCATGAAAAAAGAACTCAAACGCCGTGAGTGTTATGAAAAACCAAGTGTAAAGCGGCGCCGCAAGCAGGCCGAAGCCAAGCGTAAGCTGCGCAAGACGATGTTCCGCTCCCCCCGTGACTTCTAGTTTGTAGTCCTGCCTTTCTGAGGACAGCCCGGGAAAAGAGCGGCCAGATAACCGCTCCTTCCCGTGTCCTCGATGACAACAGACAAGCCTCACAAACCAACGACTCCGCCCCCATCGTTCAAAAAAAAGGGTATTGCTCAACTGCCGCCCGAAATGACCGGCAGCTGTGATCTCTTTCTTCATTATCTGGCCGCTGAACGGCGGCTTGCCCAGAATACCCTGACGGCATACAACACCGACATTCAGGGTCTTTTTGCCTTTCTCCACAGAAAAAAGATTCGCCTCACAGACGTCAGCCCCCACCACCTGCGCACCTACCTCAGCAAGCTCCACCATGGCCGCATGGGCAGCCGCTCCCTAAGCCGCAAACTCTCGAGTTTACGTGCATTTTTTCGTTTTCTGGTCAACGAAGGCATCATTACCTCAGACCCATCCTGCCACCTTGACTCGCCCAAATTAGGGCGTTCCCTGCCCAAGGTTCTTTCTGTTAGCGAGGTGGATCAGCTCCTCAAGACCTGCCCGCCGTCCCCCTTGGGCCAGCGGAACCACGCCATGCTTCATCTTCTCTATGCCACGGGTCTCCGGGTCACGGAGCTTATCTCCCTGCCCCTTGCTGCCATCAATATGCAATCTGGCTTTATCCGGGTGATTGGCAAAGGGGACAAGGAACGCCTTATTCCCTTTGGCAAGGAGGCCAGGGATTTCCTCTCCACCTATCTGAAAAAGAGCAGGCCGCTTCTCCTCAAAAAACACACCAGTCCCCTGGTCTTTATCACCGGCCGGGGCACAGGCATGACCAGGGCCCGTTTCTGGCAAATTATCAAGGAAAGGGCCGGGGCGACCGGAATCCCCAAGAAAATATCCCCCCATATGCTGCGCCACTCCTTTGCCAGTCATCTCCTGGCCCACGATGCTGACTTACGGTCGGTGCAAATGATGCTGGGCCATGCCGATATTGCCACCACCCAGATATACACCCATGTGGACCACAATCGCCTCAAGACCATTCACCAGAAATTTCATCCCCGGGGCTAAAAAAAACAGAAGGTAGAGAATGGAGAGAAGGTATAGAATGTAAAGAATGACGGCGATACCTTATGAAGGAGAAGCACCACCCTTGCTACCTTCCCTAACTCCCTTACCCTCTAAAATACCCTATGGATGTCATCACCAGCCACCTCAATGCCGACTTTGACTGTATGGCCTCCATGCTGGCAGCCCGCAAGCTCTACCCTGATGCCAAGCTGGTCTTCCCAGGCTCCCAGGAGCGTAATTTGCGGCGCTATCTCAATGAGTCGGGGCTTAGCTTTGCATTCACCCGCCTGCGTTCCATTGACCTTGATGCCATTGACCGGCTCATTGTCGTTGACAACCGCCAGGCCAGCCGTATCGGCCCCTTTAACCACTGTCTGAAAAATCCTGCCCTCAAGATCCACCTCTTTGACCACCATCCAGATACCCCTGACAATATGCGGGGCAGCATGGAGGATATACGGCCCCTTGGCTCCACCGCCACCCTCTTTACCCAGCTCTTTCAGGAGCAGGGGATCAGCATCAGCGGACAGGAGGCCACCACCCTGGCCATGGCCATCTATGAGGACACCGGCAATTTCACCTTTGCCTCCACCACCCCGGCTGATCTCGTTGCCATGGCCTGGCTCCTGGAGCAGGGCGCCGATATTAATACGGTGAGCCAGTATATCAGCCAGGAACTTTCCAGTGACGATGTCAGCCTCCTCCATGAGCTGATCAAATCCGCCACCACCTACACCATCAACACGGTACCAATCACCGTGGCCCGCATCATCCTCCCCGATTATTGCGACGAATTTGCCCTGCTGGTCAGGCGCTTCATGACCATGGAGAACCTGGGTGTGCTCTTTGCCCTGGCCGCCATGGCTGACCGGGTCTATATTATCGGCCGCAGCCGGGTACCAGAGGTTAATGTTGGCATGATTACCATGGCCTTTGGCGGCGGCGGTCATGCCTCTGCTGCCTCTGCCAGCCTAAAGGATCATTCCCTGGTCCAGGTGGAGGAAAAGCTGCTCGACGTGCTGCACAGCACGGTGCGGCCCCAGTCACTGGCTGGTGAGTTGATGAGTTCGCCGGTTATTTCCGTGCACCCCACCATGGCCATCGCCAGGGCCAACAAGACACTTATTCGATATAATATCACAGTGTTACCCGTTGTCGACAAGGGAGAGATACTTGGACTGTTGAGCAGAAGGGAAGCGGCCAAGGCCATATACCACAACCTGGGCGACGAACCGGTGGCAAGCTACATGACCACCGAGTTTGAGGTTGTCAGCCAGAAAGCCAACCTCCTTGACATCCAGCGCTTGATCATCACCAATCGCCAGCGCACCATCCCGGTGGTCAACAAGGGGGAGCTCATTGGCATTATCACCCGCACAGACCTGTTCAGCCTACTGGCCAGCAACCCAGCCTTTCTGCCAGACCTTAAAGACAGCCAGAACCTGCCCTCGGTGGAACGCAATCGCAACATGGACAACCAGCTACGCCACACCATCAACAGTGAGGTGCGCATCCTCCTTCAGACCATTGGTGAGATTGCCTTGGGCTGCGGGGCCACGGCCTATGTGGTGGGGGGCTTTGTCCGTGATCTTCTCCTTGCCCGGGAGAGCTTTGATGTGGATATCGTCATTGAAGGGGACGGCATTGACTTTGCCAAAAAACTTGCCAGCCATTTCCATGGCAAGATACGTACCCACGAAAAATTTAACACCGCTGTGGTTATCATGCCGGACGGCATGAAGATTGACATTGCCACAGCCCGCCTTGAGTATTACGAGCATCCGGCTGCCATGCCCAAGGTGGAGTCAAGCTCCATCAAACTTGACCTCTACCGCCGTGATTTTACGATCAACGCCATGGCTATCCATCTCAA
>JAUVQZ010000190.1 GCA_030597865.1 Pseudomonadota bacterium
CACTTCTCAAAAAATGGACTGGCCGACCCTGACTAACGGACGGAGAAAGCAAAGTGGCACCTAGACAGCTTGATTTATTCAGTCAACCGACCATCTGCGGAGTTGTCCGCGACATCAAGACGGCCATGAATAAGGTGGTCAAAGAATCTGACCTGTCCCGCGCCCAGGTCCTGGATCTGATGAACGAGTTTGCCCAGCGCCACAGGATAAAGCTGAACGGCGGCAACGCCAAGAGCCTGAGTAATGATGTGTTTGAGAAGTGGCTGAACCCGGAAGACGAGGTGCGGACACCATCATTAAAGGCGTTGACCGTGTTTTGTGCGGTGATGAGGACATGCGAGCCCATGGGGGTGATGACCAAGCTGCTGGGCAGCATGATTATTGAGGGTGAGGATGTCAAGCTCCTGGCCTGGGCCAAGATGCAGCGGGAAATGAAGGAGACCAGGGCGAAGGTCAGAAAGATTGAGGCGGATTGGTAATGGGCGGTAGAGACAAAATTGAGATAAAGCGCTGGATGTTGCGCAAGGGGGTCACGGTGTATGGCATCCGGGACGCCCTGGGGTACAAAACTCACGGAGCCGTGAGCAACACCCTGGCAGACCGGCAAGATAATCGCAAGGTGCTTGGATATTTACTGGAAAAAGGGTGCCCGAAGAAATACCTCGGGCTGCCTAAAGACATGAAGGGGATGGCATGATTGCTTCTAAACAAAAGGGTTGTCGTAATCAGGCAAAGGCCACCAGGAAAACGGGCGGCACTTCACGTCCAAGTATGCAATGCCTGCTTGATGAGCAAATTCCCGATAGCTTGATCCGTGGTGAATACTATCGGCACAGGTGCAGAGTTGCTCAAGCATTGCTAGGGAACCCTTTAGGTAGATTAAAGCTGACAGTTTTAGATACAGAGTGTGGGTCTTATCTTTGTGCCAAGACTTTCTTTTCTTCCTGGCCGACGGGGTGGCTTGAACGTATTTTTCTACCTCTTGACGGTGACGGTCAAACCAAGCGCAGAATTCTTGGAGTCCAAGGTTGGCGCAGAGCTGTGTCAATTCGTCTATATCTGCTTGGGATAACGATTCCTCGATTTCTTGGAATAACCCTGCGCAGGCTTTGTTATAGGTTTCAAAATTCATAGTTTCTCCTGCTTCGTGTGAAATGGTTAGCTTGTGAACCTCACCAGAGTAGCACGAAGGGGGAGTCTTTTAAAGGAGTGGGAAGATGAGTGAAGAGATCGTCGTACATAAAGAACCTGAGATACCGTTGACAGCGGCGGAAGATAAGCGTTTCAGTCAGTTGCTTGGGGTTGTCAGGGATGACTTGCGGGCCTTTATTCGGGTCGGCAATGCCCTGGCAGAGATCAACGAGAGGCGGCTTTACCGGTCAGCAGGAGAACGGAAAGGGTGGCCGACATTCCCGGCGTTTTGCAAGGATGTTTTTGATGTCAGCAAATCAAGGGCTCATGAGTTGATTCGTGCTTATCAGGTCACGGAAAACGTCCGCAATTGCGGACGTTTTGAGGACCAGGATGACGATATCATTGAACTGCAGCCCGTAAACGAGGCGCAATGCCGTCCTCTGGCAGGATTACAGCCGGACCAGCAACGGCAGATCTGGCGCACAGTGATCCAGAATGTGGAGCCTGGGCGGAAGGTGACAGCCAGCCTGGTCAGCAAAGTGGCCAAGAAATTCCTTGGAGAGTCCACGAAAAGCAAAGTCCGCAATGCCAGAGAGATTGTCCCTGCCGACCGCAAGATCAGCGGCCCTTTAAAAGAGGCCTTTGATGCCTTCCTGGCAGAGCTTGAGAAAGAGGTGGATGCCGGATTCAAGGCCACCTCACGCGAGGTGATAGTGGAGCACCTCGACCAGTTACGCCATACCATTGCCGAGGCGGGAACCCTTATCGAGGATACGGCCTTTCATGGCAAGGATGACGTTAAGAAGCTCGAAAAGGCCGGGTATACATTGTTTCGGATGGACAAGACCAGCAAGACTATCAAGTTTCATTCCCCTGCAGGGGGCTGGCCTGTTTATGAAGATCCTGCCCAGGGAGCAGTGGGAAGCATCATGCCGTTCAGCACCATCAAAGAGATGGAAGCGGCCTTCCTGGAGCTCATGAAAAATCCAATGCACCTGAGGGGCTAAAGCGGTGAGAGCCTCTTATACAGCTAAAGAACTCATCAGCCTTGAGCTGAGCGGATTGCCCGGATCGGAAAGGGGGCTCCAGCTTAAGGCAGGCCGAGAGCAATGGCCCTTCTCCTGGGGCAACGGCCAGGGTGGTCCTTACAAGAAATATCTCTCCCAGCTCCTGCCCAAATCAGTACGCCAGGCCATCCTCAAGAAAGAGGACATCGACTCCCTGGTGCCTGTGAACCATCATGAGCAAACCGCAAGCTCGGTTATGCCTGAGCAGGAGCCCAAGGCCATGGCCAAGGCAGACCTCTTGCGGCTTTATCTGCAGGCTAAGGCCGCAGCGCCCTGGGGCAAGAAAAACCAGGCGCGGGACAGCTTTATGCTGGCCTATAATTCCGGCATTGCCTATCCCAAACTTTTCGACCTCCTGGCCAAACAGAGCCACAAGACCCTGGACGGCTGGGAGCGCAAGGTCAAGAAGGCCGGGGGCAATACCGCCGTCCTTGCCGACAACCGGGGCTATCATAAACGGGGCAAGAGCAGCATCGACAGCCTGCACACCGATATTTTCCTTCACTGCGTCCTGCATCCGAACCAACCCAAGGTTGCCGAGGCGTATCGCATAACTAAAGCCATCATGAATGCCAGGAAGATCGACAATCCCCACTCGGAGGCGACCTATAGGCGCTGGCTGAAAAAGTGGATTGAGACCAACCATCATATATGGGTCTTTAACCGGGAGGGGGCCACGGCCTGGAATGACAAGTGCGCCTATTATATCGAGCGGGATTACAACCTGATCAATGTGGGCGACATCCTGGTGGCGGATGGCCATGTCCTTAACTTCGAGGTGCTCGACCCATGGACCGGTAAGCCCAAGCGGATGACCCTCATTCTGTTCTACGACATGAAGAGCAACATGCCGCTGGGTTGGGAGATTATGCCCACGGAGGACACCAGGGCCATTTCAGCGGCGTTATACCGGGCCATCCTGATGCTGGGGAAGATCCCCAAGGTGGTGTACCTGGACAACGGTAAGGCATTCAGATCCAAATATTTCCGGGGTAGCGACAACCTTGAGGAAGAGGGGTTGGCCGGGGTCTATGAACGGCTGGGGATCAAGACGATCTTTGCCTGGCCCTACCATGGCCAGTCCAAGACGGTGGAGCGGTTCTTCGGCACCATGGCAGAGCTGGAGCGGGCCTTGATGCCGACTTACAGCGGCACCTCCATTGCCACCAAACCGGCCCGGATGAACCGGGGCGAGAAGCTGCACCGTGAGGTGTATGAGCGGTTGACCGGCGGCAAGGTGCTGACCATGGAACAGGCCCATATTGCCTGCGCCCTGTGGTTTGACGATTATGCCAAACGACCCCAGCGTGGACATCTGAACGGCACGGCTCCCAGGGAATTGTTCAGGGATCAACGTGGCCCCGGCATAGACCGCGCCGAATTGACCTTTCTGATGATGACTCGGACAATCAAACACGTCCACCGCAACGGCATCAGCTGGGCGGGCAAGGGCAATTATTACCACCCGGCCCTGTACGGCAGACGGCATGCGGTGCAGGTGCGTTACGACCTGCAGGACGATTCGAGTCTCTATATCTTTGATCTGGCCGGTGAGTTCATCTGTGCGGCAACGCCGGTGGACAAGGTGCATCCGGCAGCGGCCCAGCTGGGCGGGGATGAGCATAAGGTTCAACTGGTCGAGCACATCGAGCTCAAGCAATCCCAGAAGAAAGAGGCCGCCATGACCACCAGGGAGATGCTGGAGGTGGAGATCCTGCCTCAACATCGCAGACGGCTGGAGGAGGTGGGGCTCATGCCTGCCGGGGTGGTGGGTGAGATAGGGCAGCCAGGCGGCGGACGCAAACAAGTGGCCCAAATCACCTCCATTGACCAAAAACAGCTGGAGGCGGAATTGGCAGAGCTTGAGCAGGCCAATCTGGCGCAGTTGCCTGCCCCGGATGACAGCAGCGAAGCGGCGTCATATGAGCCGGAGGTGATCAACGAGGATGAGATATGCCTGGACGGGCTAAGCGGCGCTGATCTGCATGAGCAGCTGATCCGCCTTGAGGTGCGCGGCCTGCTGACAACCGCGCAGGCAACCACCATGAAGTTCTACGAAAACAGCCCGGAATATGAACCGAACGGGGAGTATTTTGAAGAGCTGCGGATGAAAGAGATGTTGATGCTGCAAGGCCGCCCGGAGGCGCTGGAGGCTTAAAATGAAATGTAAAGGAGAGCAGGATATGGGTGCTAATAGGAAAAAGATAGTGGTTTTCGTTTCCACCAACGATGAGGGTCTTCTTGACCCAGCTCACGGTGAAATCCCACAAATAGATGTATCCATGCATCACCCAGACTACCCCGGCTCACATGCACCTCTTTTTGGACGGCGGCTCGTAAGCAGAGATAGTCATGAAAAATATTCAGGATATAGAGCAGTAGATTTTTTATTTCGGGCGCGTAGTTTTGCAGAAGCTCTGAGGTTGGCCGTCCAGCTTCAACCCAGAGGATGGCAGCCAGAAGAACTTCGGCCATGGTTTGTCGAAGCTCCTTATCCGATTCAAACATTTCCACTAAATCATATTTCTCGGAAACATTATCTGTCGGGCTGTAATACTCTGCCTCAAGACCCTCAAGAATTAATGGTTGAAGAAGCTTTAGCCTATCTGGCAGGTCATCAAAGAAAACAGGGAATTCCATCTCTGGCGGCATCATAGGCATTTTTAAAATAGAAGCGGGGCGACTGTTACAGCAGCCGCCCCTTGGTTTCAAACCTTTACGATACAAGGTGAACTATGAAGAAAGTACGTTTTACACCAACTTTTGTCAATACCAAGAATGTGCGCAACTTTGTTGTGCTCATGGACGGCCTGGCGCTGGGTGTTGGCGAAGGAAGGCTGGGCAAGATAACGGGGGAGGCGGGCCTGGGCAAGACCCGCACGGCCCAGTGGTATGCGGCCCAGCATAACTGTGTCTATGCGCGGGTGATCGGCCCCATGGTGGACAGTGAGGCGGAGTTTTTAGAATCACTGTGCCGGGCCATGGGTATTTCCGGCATACCCAGGCGGCGCGGGGCCATGTTCCATGCCATTGTTGACCAGCTGGTGCTTGATACCAGGCCGGTTTTTCTCGACGAACTGGAGCGGGTCAGGCCACGGATGGTGGATCTGGTCCGGGATCTGTCTGATGTGTCCACCGCTCCCTTTGTCCTCATCGGCGAGGAAGAGCTGAACACGGTGATGCGGCGCAATAAGCGGACCTGGAGCCGTACCTTTCAGGCCATGGAGTTTGAGCCGGTTGGCGCCAGCGATATTGTCTATTACCTGACGCAATCGGCGGGCATCACCATTAACGCGGACCAGGCCTCGCTCCTGCACCGTAAATCAGGGGGCGACTGGCGTTTGATTAAATCGG
>JAUVQZ010000046.1 GCA_030597865.1 Pseudomonadota bacterium
CCTTTTTGACCATCTCAGCTCCCTACTTCCCAGCCTATGATTACCAACGTCACCACCATATTTCCAATCACCCTGGGTTGCCCCAAAAATCGGGTGGATTCCGAGGTCATGCTCGGCCTCATCCTTGAGGCGGGCTGCCAGATCACCGACGATCCTGACAGGGCCGACATCCTGCTGGTCAACACCTGCGGCTTTATCCAGCCGGCGGTGGAGGAGGCCATTGACACCATCATGGACCTCGTTGAGATAAAAAAACAGCATCCTGGCATGGCCCTGGTTGTCACCGGCTGCCTGGTTCAGCGCTATGGCAAAAGCCTATCTGAAGAGCTCCCGGAGGTGGATCTCTTCATTGGCACAGACGGCTTTCAGGATATTGTCGCCCATCTTAACAGCCTGCCCAGTAAAGACATTATTGTCCATGCGCCGCCACCACTCTATGTTATGGACAGCCTGACGCCGCGTCGCCTCTCCACGCCGGCCCACCGCGCCTATCTGAAGATCACCGAGGGTTGCTCCAATAAATGCGCCTATTGCATGATCCCTTCCATCCGTGGCTCCCTGCGCAGCCGGACGGTCGAGGATATCGTCCTGGAGGTCCGTGAGCTTGACGGTCTTGCCATTAAAGAACTGACCCTGGTGGGCCAGGACCTCACCGCCTATGGCATGGATACTGGCAGCAGCGGCCCTGGTCTCGACAATCTGCTGGAGGAAATCCTTGCCCAGTCATCCGTGCCCTGGCTCCGCCTTTTGTATCTCTACCCGGGCCGTCTCAGTGACCAACTCCTTGACCTCATGGCCCGGGAAGAGCGCCTGCTCAACTATCTGGATATTCCCCTCCAGCATATCTCGGAAAAGGTCCTCAAAAATATGCGGCGCCCCTTTGGCAAGAGGCATCTCCATAGCCTTATTGAGCGTATCCGTAGTAAGGTGCCGGATGCCGCCATCCGCACCACCTTCATGGTGGGCTTTCCCGGTGAAACCGACAAGGATGTTGAAGAGATTGCCGAGTTTCTCCGCCAGTATGAGCTGCATAATGTCGGCGTCTTCACCTACTCCAATGAGGAGGGCTGTGCGGCTGAACATATGGCGGACCAGGTTGACGAAAGGCGTAAGCAGGAGCGTTCCGATTATCTGATGGAGATCCAGTCAGGTATCTCGGCCAAGATCAACCAGGGCTATGTGGGTAAGAGGCTTGAGGTTCTCGTCGAAGGTATCAGTGGGGAGACCGAGCTTCTCCTTGAAGGCCGGAGCCGCTTCCAGGCCCCGGAGATTGACGGCTGTGTCTATATTGCCGATGGTAAGTGCAATAGCGGCGATATGGTAACGGTTGAAATTACCGAGGCCCATCCCTATGACCTGGTGGGCCATATTGTTTCCTGATTATTTATAGCCATGTTTCAACGGATGTGGACTCCTATAAAAACCTGATGAAGTTTCCAAGACCCCAATCTAAGAGCGGTTGAGGCATAACCATAGCTCAAGGCAGAGCATACCCATGACGAATAACGATATCTTACGCCGTATCCGCTATACCTTTAACCTTAGCGACTCAAAGATGATTGCGCTCTTTGCCTTAGCTGATTATCCAGTGACGCGGCAACAGGTCAGCGATTGGCTTAAAAAAGATGACGATCCTGCCTTTAAGGGGTGCAGCGACACGCAGCTGGCGATTTTTCTCAATGGTTTTATTAACTCCAAACGGGGAAAAAAAGAAGGCCCCCAACCCGTGCCAGAGCAGCGTTTAACCAATAACATCATTTTTAGAAAACTAAAAATCGCCCTAAACCTGCAGGCCGAAGATGTGTTGGCGATCATGGCCCTTGCAGATTTATCCATGAGCAAACACGAGTTAAGTGCCTTTTTCCGTAAACCAGGCCATAAACACTACCGGGAGTGTCAAAATCAGATATTGCGTAACTTCCTCCAGGGTCTGCAGCTGAGATTCCACGATAATATGGAGTTGAAAGAAGTGTTTAAGTGGAGGTAGTTGTTCTGAGGAGAGAGGCGGAGCGGCAGTTGTAAGGGGTGGGGGCAACTTTTTTGGCATGAGGTGGCTTTTGTTCTTGGGGCTGTCAGGACGCAGCTTGACTCCTTTCTTCCAATACTCCTCGGCGGAGTTTCTTCAAGAGGGTGAAATGGTGGTTGAATATATCAGACGAATCCACCATCCGACCCTGGAGCATATCTTCAACAAGTTTAAAGGGGCCTTGCTCATCTATTTCTTGATGAAGGATATTAAGAATTGCTGTCAGGGCTTGCGGTTTGGCAATAGCTGCTATGTCTCGGCCAAGTAACCGAGCCCCTGCTGTTTACACGTCAAACTCCTCATCTTCAAGCAAAGTTTCCTCGTTTTCATATAGGTCGTCCACCTTGAATGTCTTAAAGTAGTTACAAAGAAGTAAAGCAATATCCTGAGCGTCCTTTATGCAATCCGGTGTAGGTCTGTCGTACCAAGAAATAATTTTCAGGAGGGCCCAGCCAGCCGGAGAGGCAACCTTTGTTTCTATGAGAGGGGTCGTGCTTAATCTTACCAGTAGTGCATGGTCAAATGCCTCCTCAAAACCAAGAACATTCATCTCTGTATCGTTGTTTGGCGGTGACCAGATAAGGGATATTTCTTCTGAGGCAATGTCGCCAAAAGGGATTATGTCAACTGGAAGACCATTGCTGAATATAAGCCGTTGCGCTGCTTTGGTTGCCTGAAATTCCCCAGTGTCAATGAGGGCTACCTTCAAGCGGTTGAACTCGCTCATGCCTGATACTTTCACGCCAAAATCAATGTCTCTTGTGGCCCGTAAAGGTTCTATCCCATATGCCCCTTCAAGGACAATATCCCTGGCTGTTGCCCCAACCACATAAAAAGGCAGACCCTGCGAGTCTGCCACAGCGGAAATAGCTTGGCACACTTCTCCAATGCCTCCATCAATCTTCTCTGATAAGTCTAACAATGGTTTGCTCATAAATTAGTTTGGCGGTTTCAAGGTTTCTAGGGTCTCCTGTTGCCAGGAGGTCAGCATAAACCAGGAGGGGTGGAACCATATCTCTATTGTCATTGAGATTGAGTCTATGGTGGTCCCAAAAGGTTTTTATGATTTCCATATTCCCATGGGGGTCTTTTTTCATTCTGTTTTTAAGAATTAATTGCCCAGGGGGCCCTGTGACATAGATTGTAGCGATCTCCGGCTTCAGGTACCCCGTTATCCGAGCGGCTGCGACCTCTCCGCCCCAATAGGCCTCAAATGGCCGTATATTAGTTTCTTCCAAACGTTTATTGTCGTCAGCAAGCCTGTAACGCCCCGCCATCTGTTTTTGACGCAATTGTTCCGGGTAGGCTGTGAGCCATCGCTCCAGGAGATTTTCTTTTCTGGTCAAGCGTCGCCCCCTCGGTCCCATACCCATATCAACGAGGTAGCCCAACTTTTTTAAATCATTCATGATGATACCCACTGTTCCCAAAGCTACTTGGGCCGCCCTTGCTATTTCTCTAAAAGGTAAATCTTCAAGTCCTGGCTCACATAACAAGGCAAATATCACCCGCAGTCCTGCCGGGCGAAAGGCCCGGCCCAGTGGTTCTTGGCGTTGCGCATCTCCGAGCTTATTCCCTTTGATGAAGACATAGAGGGGCGGGGCATTTAAAAAGGCATTCCCAGCCATATCCATAAATTGAATATTGAGCTTTCTTAGTTCATCTGCCAATTTAGGGGGAACATGCCTAGTCACAAGGATTCCTTGCCCAGGAAAACGATCTAGCTGTTGGACAATGAGCCCGATGCTGGTTCGTGTTATTAACCCTTTCTTTACCTCTGCAATAAACTGCCAGCCTCTATTTTCTTCCGGCAATTCAATGAGTATCGTCGCATCCGGGATATTATAATTGTTTGCAGGTAGGGGGGGGCAGGAAGGGCCTCAACCAAGAGCCCTGTGGCCTGGTGGAGTTTGTCCATGGCCATGCCCAAGACATTGTTTTCAGTCAATCTGGTATTCATTGGGTTCCCTGTGCTGTTTTTTTTGTTCACAAAATCTTATTGTTCATTTTTCATGAACAGCCGATTGTTATGAACAATAATGCTCTAGTTTGTTGCTTTGTCGTAGTTTTGTTCGTCCAAGATGCCATTCTAAATATTTCTTGTTCATTATTGTGTCACGTTCATGAAAAATGTACATGGTGAAAAAATGAACGATGATGTGTGGCGAGCGAAGCTTGGCAACTAGTTCATAAACATCGCTTCTCTGCCACTAAAAACAGGCTGGATCCCAAGACGAGCAATTCCAGAATCTCAAGTTGTGATCCTACTTAAATTCTGACTCAACGAACTCCAATTTGCCCATGGGCTCTTTCGATGGGACAGCGGTGGGTCAACAAGAAAATTATTTTAAAGTGATACGGAGGAGTTATATGGCGGGTGTCCATGGGACACTTGGGAGTGGAAAAGCAGGTTTTTTGCTGCAAAATAGAAAACGGCAAGATGAGGGTATCTTGCCGTTTGGTCGTTGAAATTGTGGTGCGCCCGACAGGATTCGCGTAATCCGGGGACATAATACCATTTTGCAGTTTTGGTAATCTTGGAATTGGTATTTAGTCCCCGGATTACCGTGCGGATTACCGGATTACGGGGGCGGGCTCCACTTCTCAACCAACAGCCCTTCTACAATTTCATAATCAAGGGCTGTAAAATGCTGGTTACGCCTGGATACTGAGCGACGGTTCCTTGTCCTGCTGCTGGCCTTAGAATATCTATAGTGGCCATCATTACAGCGATTACGATTAACTTCACGGTAGATAGAGCTGCGATGCCGCCCTAAATACTCAGCAATCCTAGCAGGACTATACCCTTGCTTTCGTAGCGTAGAAATCGTATACCTTTCTTCTGAGCTGATTTGGCGGTATCCCATAGTTACTCCCCTTTACTTGGTCGTTTAGAGAAATAACTAGTATCGCCAATCACCTCTTTTAATGCAGCAACTGTCGCATTTACTATATGAATTCTGTTAATGTAACAAGTCGTGATGGCCATACTGCCTTAACTCTTGCTGTCTTTTATCGAGATAATGCCTTCGTTGATGTCCTTGAAGCGCATGGTGCGAGAGGGCGGTATTTGTAATATCTACAGTAAGGTCAAGGTGAGACTTGACTCCTTCTGTTTGAGATTATGCACTTGCCATTCACCCATGTTTTTGTTTGGGGTGAAAATATACGCTCGCAGATTGTCAATCGTTAACAACATAAGGTCAGAAAATTGGAACAGTTCATAAAAAAAATAAAGCTGGAGAACCTACTTTCTTTTAGCACGCCTCCCTGTGAAATCTCTCTGGGAAATCTCAATGTGTTGATTGGTCCAAATGGGTCAGGGAAATCAAACCTGATAGAAGCAATCTCTCTTCTACAGGCAACTCCAAAAGAGCTGACAGAACCTATCCGCAAAGGAGGAGGTGTCAGAGATTGGTTATGGAAAGGGGCGGTAGAGCCCCCTACGGCAGATATCGAAATTATAGCGACTAAGCCACCCACTGGTACCCATCATTTACGCTATAAACTCGCATTTACGTCTACCGGACAACGTTTTGAACTGGCAGATGAATTTCTGGAGAATGAAAATCCAGATCAAGGCCAAGCCGAGCCCTATTTCTTCTACCGATACCAACACAATCATCCGGTACTTAATATAAGAGAAGGAGAGAGGACGCTAAAGCGGGAAAGTGTTGATTCTGAAAAGTCAATATTGGCCCAACGAAAAGATCCGGACCAGTACCCGGAACTGACCTGGCTGGGGGAACAATTTTCAAAAATAAAAATATACCGGGAATGGTCTTTTGGCCGTAAAGCTACCCTGCGTCTTCCCCAAGAAACCGATGCCCCTAATGATTTTCTTGGCGAAGATTGTCTCAATCTGGGACTTGTGCTCAATACCCTGCGACGTAAACCGGAAGTAAAAAGAAAGATTCTTAAGCACCTTGCGGAATTTTATGAAGGAGTTGAAGATTTCGACATCAGTGTGGAAGGAGGGACCGTACAGTTTTTTCTCCAGGAAGGAGATTACACTATCCCGGCAACCCGTTTGTCGGATGGCACCATCCGTTACATCTGCATGTTAGCGATTCTCTGTCACCCGGCTCCACCTCCGCTGATCTGTATCGAGGAACCTGAGCTTGGTCTCCACCCAGACGTTCTACCAACCCTGGCAACCCTTATTAAGGAGGCGTCCCAGCGCTGCCAGCTGATCGTTACCACCCATTCCGATGCGCTGATTGATGAGTTGACAGATATGCCTGACTCAGTCCTGGTTTGTGAAAAAGAAGGCGGTATTACCTCGATTCGCCGACTGGATTCCAGCCGCCTGAAAGAGTGGCTGACTAAATATACCCTTGGTGAACTCTGGCGTAAGGGCGAAATTGGAGGAAACCGCTGGTGAGAGTAAAAATCTATGTGGAAGGCGGTGGAGACTCGAACCAGCTGAAAAGAAAATGTCGCCGAGGATTTTCCAAGTTTTTTGAACAGGCTGGATTCAAGGGAAAGATGCCAAAAGTTATTGCCTGTGGATCCCGTAATTCTGCTTTTGGAGATTTCTGTACCGCAGTCAAGAATTCTGCCAACGATGAATATCCTTTGCTCCTTGTGGACAGCGAAGCCCCGGTTGGCACCCACCATCATGAAAAACCATGGGTCCATCTCAAGGAGAGGGACGACTGGAGTCAGCCACACGATTCGACTGACCAACAGGCCCATCTCATGGTTCAGTGTATGGAAAGCTGGTTTCTCGCGGATCGAAGCTCCCTGAAAGACTTTTTCGGCCAAAACTTCCAGGAGAATGCATTGCCGGGAAACCTGGAAATCGAGGCTATCAACAAACAACAGATTTTTAACGCACTCAAGCAATCAACAAGGCACACCAGCAAGGGTAAATATGGCAAAGGTGCCCACTCTTTTGACATCCTGGAAAATATAGACCCACAAAAAGTCCAGGATGCTTCGCCTTGGGCCAAGAGACTTATTGATGAGTTGAACGAACGGGGATAAAGCAGAACATTGGAATGGTAAAAAAAGAAAGGTCAAAATGAGATCCGACCCCTTTCTCAATTCATTTTGCAGTTTTGGTAATCTTGGAATTGGTATTGTGTCCCCGGATTATTGTAAAATGAGTTAGATGATCACCTTCTAGAGCATTTTCTACCTCTGTTGTTAAAGTAGTTATATTAGGGACTCCCAAAGCGCATGATGTACCAGCACCAAAAAAGAAGCCGTATTTTTTAGAATAAGAGAGCTGGTTCTTTAGTTCTCGAATGTCTCTTACGAGATTAAATTTGACCATTTATTTTCTCTCCTTATAACTGTTTAATTGACCCGTTTTGAGATAGTGCCGCGCTAAGACGCGCGCTTCTCCTGGGGCGATTAATTTCTTGATTAGATAAATCAAGGCGGCATGATTTCAACTTTCTAAAGTTTTGTAGTTCAACAAACTTGATTTTAACTGTGTGTTCCTTGTTGATGTGCCGGGTCGGCCTCGTTGGGAATAAAAAAGGCGAGGGATATGAACTTCTCCGCCGCCTCTTGTGTTTGCTATGGTGTTAAGTTTTCTATTATTTAGAATCTTGGACGGAGGCGATTTGCTCTTGAGCCTGTTTTCTGAACTCAAGAGGTTCGGAGATTTTATGAAATGGATCTTTTGTACCGCCTGTGCCACCGACAACAATGGAGCCAAATCCAAGAATCCTGCCTAGAATTCCTTGGTTAACTTGAATACCTTCAACCTTGTTGAGTAATACCTCAACTGAACTCCTTCGGATGAATCCAACTTTTACAATTACACGTTTGTTTGTTATGCCAAATTCTGAGGTCTTGTAGTTGATGAATGAAGTAATGCCAGTGAGTATTGCAATTAAAACAAATAGGCCTCCGGCGGGTGCAGTTTGACTTCCACCGCCAAAAAACATTATTGCAATAGCAAGCCAAGTTGCTGGCCAGAGAAAAATCGCCCAGTGCAATTTGCCTTGATATAATATGCTTTCACCATTCATAAGATTTTTTTCAATGTAGCTCATATTCGTCCTCTTTATTTTGCGTTGGAGATATAATAAAATCAGCCGCAGCTATGGGTTGGTTTTTACTGATATGTTTTTGCGTGTTTCGTCTCTTTGAGGAGGCGATATGGTGGGCGCTATGGACGGTAATTTGTGCCGTAGCATCGTGGGCAGGGGGGCAATGTGTCAGTATTGTCATCCAGTGTTACTGTCTCACCGCATTTTGTGCAGGTATATGTGCCTATGCCGGGTTTTTCTCCTGTTGTGGACATGATTAACTCCTTGTTTTTTTCTAAACCTAGGTAGCGTTTAACATCTTTTACGAGGGGGCCAACGGCTTTAACGCCGGCCCTCAATTGTTGCTCAGTCACACCAAATTTTTTAGTCCAGTATTCAATTTCCTAACTTTGGTTGACGTTAATCTTGGTTGGATCTTCTGGTTGTCTCCGTGTTACATCATCAGCCATTCCTGTGCCTGGTGTTTATTTGTAGCATGTTTGGATTGCGGATGTTCTTGAAATTGCAGCAAATAGGGAGTTTCAAGGGTGCCTAACATTTTTAACACCCACATGGCATCCTGTCAACCTCTAGTATCCACAGTGTCACTTGTTGTCATTCGCTCTGCGGTTATTGCAGCCACCTTTTTTGAGAGGTTGGCCCAATTTTCTTCCATTAATAGGCAAAAGAATCTTGAGAGTGCCGTACCATCAACTTTCCGCCTTGGGACAGCAGTGGGCCACATAGAAAATTATTTTGGAGTGACAGCAAATGATACAGAGGGTATCTGTGGGACACTGGTGGGACACTTGGGAGTGGGAAAGCAGGTTTTTTGCTGCAAAAAAGAAAACGGCAAGATGTGATCATCTTGCCGTTTGGACGTCGAAAATATGGTACGCCCGACAGGATTCGAACCTGTGACCCTCGGCTTAGAAGGCCGATGCTCTATCCAACTGAGCTACGGGCGCTCATTTTGATCCTTATATACCGTATCACTCGCCATCAAACAAGATTTTTCCCCTTCCTGGCAGACCTCAATCTTGTCATTCTCAAAATACGATTTCCTTCCCTGTGGAAATCATGGTGGAGCTTCTCACCACTTAAACCTGCTGAGTCAATCAGCGAATGTTTTACCAACTGATAGTGTGGCCACTATCGTAGCTGCCGTTGAGTTTTACTGGCTAACGCTACCTTGATAGGGTTGGGGGGGCATTGACAGGGGGGCTAGCAGAGTTTCACTCCGTGGGGAGATCCACCCCATGGCAGCCTGTTTGTTGCCGGTCGCCTTGCATCCGGTTGGGGTACCAGCCGTAATACCGTACCAACCTCAACGAATTTTCAGGTGTCTGCGGGCTGAACGGTGCTCAATGACAATTTTTCTCCCTGCCTATTACGAGGCGCCTGGGCGCCTGCCCGACCTTTTATAATCCGCCAGCCACCATATTACGTCCCTGTCGTTTTGCCTCATAGAGGCGCTTGTCAGCACGGGCAAGCAATGTCTCGCAGCTATCCCCTGCCTGATACTCAGCCACGCCGGCACTGATGGATACCAAGATGTCCGTTTTGTTTTCATTTAAGGAGGAGAAAATATGCCCACGGATCTCCTCCATCAGTCGAACAGCGGTTTCAGCATCACACATCGGAAAGAGAATGACAAATTCATCACCACCCCAACGGGCTATGACATCGCTCTTGCGAACATGCTCTTTGAGCAGCACGGCTGTAGACTGCAAGAGCCGATCACCGGCCAGATGCCCCTGGCTATCATTGATCTGCTTGAAATTGTCCATGTCAAATATAACTAAAGATATCTTGGACGTGTGGCGAACCATGCTATCCAGGGCATGGGCAAAAAGCACATCAAAATACTGACGGTTCATCAAGCCGGTTAACTTGTCGGTCTGTGCCATTTTTTCCAAGCTGGCCTGAAAACGGTGGATGGCAAAAGAACAGATAACCAAGACCAGCAATGTTATGGCGCCACTGATGACCATGTTCACATACAGGGCTCGACGAATTGGCCTGAGGGCCTCATTTTCCCTTTGCTCCACCAGCAGGAACCAATCAAGTTCCGGGATATAACGGTATGACAGCAGCACCGTGTCAGCCTCGATTTCATAGGCCAGAAAACCACTCTCCCCAGCCAGGATCACCTGGGCCACAGCCGCAATTCCTGACATCTTATGGATGTTTACCTGGTCAATCATCGATTCGTCGGGGTGGCTCTTGATCTGGCCGCTACGGTCAATGAAATAGACATTGCGCTGATAACTTTCCTTATAGCGCTCAATCATATTTGCCACGCTCACCACATCCAGCCCCAGGCCGGTTACACCGATAAAGGTACCGTCATCGGCGTGGAGTTTATGATTAACGAAGATGGTCAGGTGATTATGATTGGCCTCATTGCTATCCACCTCCACTCGATAATTCCCTGCATGGGATTCCATGGAAAAGAACCAGTCATCTTTTGGAACATGGGACGAGACGGTCTTTAAGATGCCGTCAAAGTGGTAATAGTGGAGGGTTTTTCCAGAAACGAGAAAGGTGGAGGAGACGTCATACTTGCTGCGGATCTCGGCCAAATACTTGGTTATTTTTTCAGGATACCTTTCACCCTCAAACAGCCAATCCTTAACAAAGGTGTTATTGGCCATCAATGAGGAGATGTATATGGGCCGCAACAGGCTGGCCTGGATCTCTGAATAAATATTATTGCTGGTCAACGGCAGTTCATTATGAATCAGAGCGGAGCGCACCGAATTACTGGAGACATAATAGTTGGCAAGGTTAACGGCAACAAAGCCAATGGTTAAGATTACCCCTAAAATAATGACCAGTTTCCAGCGAGATGTGAGAATCTGCATTTGTTGTGACACCTCTTACCCTTTAAGTGAGGAATTCCCATGGAAGCCGCCCTTACCATATACCGAGGTCGCAGCCATTGCATCTCAAGAGTTGATACTTTAGCGAAATACCATCTGCCGATGGACGGAATCCATTGATGTGTTTGGTCAGCTAATCCTTAACCCTGACGAGATACCCTGATCCCGGTAACGGCCTGTGGCAGTGGAACAATGTTGTTTTACCATCGGGTTATCCTTTGTGGATTGCCATGGATTATCTGCCAGTGAAACTATGGTGATACTTGCGGGGAATTTCGGCTTGAGAGGTGGGGAAGAGAAGAGACCTGAGTTCTCGAACATGGCGGCAACTTTTCGGCCATCAATCTTTTCCCAACGCCCCACGCAAGGCCTCGGACAGGGTGGTGATGGCCACGGGCTTCATGAGAAATTTACGGATGCCAAGGGCCTTGGCCCTTTTCTCGTTGGTGCTCTCACTGTGGCCGGTGCAGAGGATAATGGGGATGTCCGGTCGGATTTTCAGTATCTCCCTGGCCAGCTCAATACCGTTTATGTCCGGCATGGTCATATCGGTGAGGACAAGGTCAAAGGCGGTTGGGTTTTCCTTGAATATTTCAAGTGCCTTCAAGCTGCTGGTGGTGGAGGTTACATGGTAGCCAAGGTTGTCCAGGAAGAGTTGATGGATATCAATGATGAGCTCTTCATCATCGACGAGCAGAATCCGTTCACTCCCTGGTATCATAGCTTCAGGGACTGGCGGGTTGTGTAGGGACTCCCCTTCCTGGACAGGAAGGTAGATGTGGAAGGTGGTGCCCCGGCCCGGTTCACTGGTAACCGTGATCTCGCCCTTGCACTGCTTGATAATGCCATGCACCACCGAGAGGCCCAGGCCGGTGCCTTCGCCCTTCTCCCTGGTGGTGAAAAATGGGTCGAATATTTTTGATAGGGTTAGGTGATCCATGCCGCAGCCCGTGTCGCTGATCGTGAGGTCAAGATAGGTGCCGGGCTCAAGGAGGGGGCTGTCGGCCATGCCTTCCGGGTTGGTGATCTCAACTTCCGCGAGGGCAACACTTAAGCTGCCGTCCTTGGTGCCAATGGCGAGTTTGGCGTTGGTGCAGAGGTTCATGACCACCTGGTGGATCTGGGTAGGGTCAGCGAAACATGGGCTGCAGTCAGTGGCAATATCTTCGTTGATTGTTATGGTCGAGGGCAGGGATGCCCGTAACAGTTGCAGGGCCTCTTTGACAATCAGGTGGAGCTTGATGGGGTGATAATCATCTTCAGCCTGATGACTGAAGGCCAGGATCTGTTTAACAAGCTGGGCGGCCCTGTTACCGGCGCTAATCACCAGATTCAGATTTTTACTCACCGGATGATCTGCAGCCAAGCGCATCTGGGCAAGTTGTCCGTAACCGATAATAGAAGTGAGGATATTGTTAAAATCATGGGCAATGCCGCTGGCCAGAATGCCGATGGCCTCCATCTTCATGGCCTGGCGTAACTGCCTTTCAAGCTGAACCTCCTTGCTGACATCAGACTTTACCGCCACAAAATTGGTGATCTCGCCCTGTTGGTTTTTGACGGGAGAGACCGTGACATTTTCCTCAAAGAGGGAGCCGTCTTTTTTTCTGTTCGTCACCCGAGAGCTCCACACCTTGCCCTGCTTCAGGGTGTCCCACATCCTTTCATTATATTGCGGATCCTGCTTGTCATTTTTCAGAAAACAGATTTTCAGGCCGAGGGCCTCGTTGCAGGTGTAACCACTTGCCCTTTCACAGGCGGGGTTGGCATATTGGATGATCCCATCAGTGTCGTGGATGAGCACCGTTTCGGCGGCTTGATCGATGGCAGTGGCCAGCAGGGCTTTGTCCGCCTCCATTTTTTTACGGGCCGTGATGTCCAGAACCGAAAATGTCACACCACCCGGCAGTTGCTGGAGATCAACCTTGCTGGCGCTGAGATAGACATCAATCACCGAACCATCCTTGCGCCGCCATTTGCTGTCCATGGCGCCGGTGCCATATTTTTCCAGGGAACCATAAAGGCGGCGGCCCGCCTCCTCATAGCTTTTCTGGTCGACATAGAGAAGACGGGCGTTTTTGCCCTGAAGCTCCTCCACGGAATAGCCGGTGATCTCTGCAAATTTCTCATTGGCCCAGTAGAGTTTCCGGTCCACGGCCAGATTGATGCCCGTGGGGCTGGCCCTGAAAATACTCTGGAGGAGTGACTCTTTTTTTGTGGCCTCCTGATGATTCTGGAGATCGCTCAGGCCGGTTTTGGCAAAGAGGGTGACGGTCTTGGCCAGATAGCGCAGCATAGCCTGGAATTTTTCCTCACTGACAACGGGAACCTGGGCAAGGGCGGCCAGATATTGCTGCTCGTCAAAGCCGTATTCTTGGGCCTGGCGGCGGAAAAACTCTTTGTCGGCAGGGGCAAAAAGGGCCTGGCCGGTGAAGAGTATTGCCAGGTGGTGTCCTTCAATGATGATGGGCGTAAAGCCGTCAGTAAGGCCGTTGGGGCAATGGCGAATGTGGATTTGACCGGGTTGATCAATTTTGGTCAGGTCTGGCGTATTATGGGCCAGGCAATGATTTTTTGTCCCGGGGGTTGTATGGTGGAAGGCAACACAGATGTCACGCCAACCAGTATTGATCAGGAGCTCGTGGCTATGCGGATCAATGAGGCCGGTGGTAAAGCCTGTGGCCGTCGAAAAATCCTCAAAGAGGAGTTTAAGTTCTTGAAGATTAAGAATATCACGAATATGTAGTGAATCAGTAAGCATTGTCTTTATTGTCTTTGCTGCCTAAAAAGAGACCCCCATGGCTTTATATGTGGTGCTATTTTTGACCATGACACATGGGAAGATTGTTAGGTTAGTAGTTAGGTAACACAGTAAATACTTTTTTGCATTGGCAAGATCTACCCACAGTGGAGTGGCGCAGACCAATGAAACAAGAGGAAACATAAATCCTGCTATGTCCATATACCTCATTATCTCCTCCATCTTTTTCAGCGCCGGTCTTCTCCAGGGTCTATCCGGTTTTGGCTCGGCGCTCTTGGCCATGCCCCTTCTTGTCTTGGTGCTGGATGTCAGGGAGGCGGTCACCCTCAGCCTGTTAAATGGCCTGGTCATCAATCTCTTTATGTCTCTTCAGCTGAAAAGCCATCTTGATTGGCGCAAGATCCTGCCCCTTATTACCGGCTGTGTGCCGGGGATCTATGTGGGGGTAACCATTCTTAAAAATGTGGATCCGGTCTTTATAAAGATGGGCCTTGGGGGCTTGATCATCTCGTACGCCCTCTACTGTATCTTGGGACGATTGGCCCAGAGACGTATTGGCCGGGGCTGGGCTTACGTGGCCGGTTTTGCCACCGGTACCATTGGCAGC
>JAUVQZ010000213.1 GCA_030597865.1 Pseudomonadota bacterium
CCAGGGTGGGTGGCGGCGCCCTGCCCGAGCAGGGCCTGCCCAGCCGGGCCGTTACCCTGCAGCCGGCAGCCTGTAGCCTGAACCAGCTTGAGGTGCGGCTGCGGGCCGGGACAATACCGGTCATCGGCCGCATTGAGGACGGCAGGCTCATCCTTGATATGCGCACCGTTGCCGACAAAGAGGTGGTGGAACTGGCGGCTGCCATCATCGCTGCCTGTGGGGAAAAATCATGAGTTTTCCCTTCCTGCCCCATTACACGCCCCTGGGCAATAAAGATCTGGACCTGCTGGCCATTATCTTTGCCAAGACCATTAAGGCTTTCTGCCCTTGTGAGGTCGTTTATCTGGTTGGCCCGGAGATCAGCGGTGATGGCCTTCCTGTGCAGTGGAAGGCAGGGATTGAGGTGGTGCGCAATGGGCTCCAGCCGGTGAAGGATAATGGCCGCCATGCCTCCCTCTACCTTCCCCTCTGGGGCCATGACAACCTGTGCGGGGTCGCGGTTCTCACCGGGGTGGAGCCCTGGGTGATGGATCTGACCGCCTCCACCCTGCTTGATAAGAGTAGATTGATCTCCCGGGAGCTTGAATGTGTCAAGCAGGGTGTCATTGATCCCCAAACAGGTCTTGGTAACATAAAGGTGCTGCAGGCCAGGCTGGGGGCCCTCTGCCCAGGGGACGGGGCTGGGGACGGCAACGATGTTGCCCACTGTCTGCTGCTGGTGGAAATATTCCCCAGGGCCAAGGACGCCGGCCATGCCCTGGCAGAGGTGAGCAGGGCCGGAGCCTATCTGGATTCCCTCATTGGTCATCTTTCCCCCCCCTGCCATCTGGGCAATGGTCTTTTTTCTCTGTTCTGGGAAGGGGTGGATGAGGGCAAGGCCCTTAAGGTGGCGGATCAGCTCCTGCAATGGCTGAAAAGAGAAAATATTCCCAGGGTCCATATCGGTATTGCCGAATGTAAGGGGAGTTCCAGCGGTCCTGAAGAAATTCTGCAAGAGGCCTGGCAGGCCCTGCAGACTGCCTATAAGAGAGGGCCGTTTGGGATCTGCTCCTTTCGCACCGTTGCCAATCGGGCCTCCCATCCCCTTTACCCGCCGGCCCGGCAGGTCGTTTCCCGCCTTGGCAAAGGGATGAAGGGCCTGGCCCGCTTCTGTCTGGTTGAGATGTGCAGTGATGGTGAGTCGGGCCAACCTTTCCCTGCTCAAACCTTGGAGAAGGTGGCCGGTGGCGAGCCCATCATTGTCACCGTCTCCCCAGGCCGGGGATATGTCCTGCTGCCTGGTTTTGGCGAGGAAGATGCCCAGGAGTGGTGCCGGCAGGCAAAAATAGACCTTGCCGGGCTGGGCCCGGGTTATTCGTTTGGCATGGCGCTTTTTCCCTGCGCCGACTTTAAAAAATCTGAGTTGATAGCCAACAGTCGCAAGGCCCTTCTCCATACCTCTTTTTTTGGGCCGGGCACCTTCACCGTCTTTGACGGGGTGAGCCTTAATATCAGTGGCGACATCTATTATAATGAGGGGGATATGGTCAAGGCTGCCCGTGAATATCAGCGGGGCCTTGATCTGGATCCCAAAAACGTCAACCTCCTTAACTCCTACGGCGTTACCCTGGCCCAAATGGCCCGCTATACCAAGGCAATCCCCTGTTTTGAAGAGGTGCTGACCATTGATCATGGCAATTTCATGGCCCTGTGCAATCTCGGTTTTGCCCATCTTGCCCGTGGTCAGGAGAATAGGGCCCTGGCAAGCTTTGAGGAGGCCCTTAGCTGCCAGGACGATCATTTTGATCTCCTTCTCCAGCTTGGCAAGCTCTACTGTCGCAAGCGGCGTTATCAGGATGCGGTGCAGGTACTCAACAAGGCCGGCAAGATAGGTCCCCGCGACGTGCGGGATGTCAGCCATGGCGCAGTACACCGCTATCTGGGTGAGGCGTATTATCACCTGGGCAGCCGTAAGGATGCCACGGCCAGCCTGCAGCGCGCCATCCGCCACAACCCCCAGGATGCCGCCTCCCTCAGTGCCCTTGGCGAGCTCTACAGTCTGGAGGAGCAGGGCAGCGACATTGCCCGCACCTTCTGTGGTCAGGCGGTTGAGATTGATGATCAGGACTTGCGCCACTGGCTGCGCCTGGCGCGGGTTGAGTTGGCATATGGTGACGTGCCAGCCGCCCATGGGGCCTTAAAGGGCGCCATGCGCCTTGATCGGGACAGGGCGGAAATCTTCCTGCTCCAAGGGGAAATTCATGAGGCCCAGCACAAGGAGGGTTCCGCCTTAAAGGCCTATGAAAGGGTGCTGCGCCTGGATGGTGATAATAAAACGGCCCAACAGGCGGTCAAGCGACTGGCAGAAGGATAGAGCAGGATACAGGGCTCAGGGTTTAGGATTTAAAAAAAAGGGGTGTCCACCTTGTTGGCCTTGGTTAGATTTATGCCATGGGAATGTAAGAATGTAAGAATTTGAGAAATAAGGAGCAGGATGGATTCTTCATTAGATAAATACCCTCTCCTCAAATTCTCAAATTCTTGACTTTTGCTTTCCATTGAGGCAGTGGATACCCCATCTCTAAATAAAGGTGTTTTATGGTGACGATTAATGGTGGCAAGGTTGATGATGCCCAGCAGTACTGGCTGGATACCTTTAACGTCGGTGACTCCTGGCGGCTGTTCAGGATCATGGCGGAGTTTGTCGAGGGCTTTGACTCCCTGGCCACGGTCAAAAGGCCGGCGGTGTCTATTTTCGGTTCAGCCCGTTTCGGCGAGGACCATGAGTATTATCAGATAGCCCGGGCCGTGGGTAAGGGTCTGTCTGAAGCGGGCTACGCCATTATGACGGGCGGTGGCCCAGGTATCATGGAGGCCGGTAACCGTGGCGCCGATGATGTGAATGGTATTTCCATCGGCCTTAATATTGACCTGCCCTTTGAGCAGGAGGGCAACCCCTATGCCAATATGCCCTTGAAGTTTAAATACTTCTTTGTCCGTAAGGTCATGCTGATCAAATACGCCATGGCCTTCATTGCCATGCCCGGCGGCTTCGGTACCCTGGATGAGCTCTTTGAGGCCATGACCCTTATCCAGACCCGGCGCATCAAGAGTTTCCCCATTGTTCTTGTCGGCTCTTCCTACTGGTCCGGTCTGGTGGACTGGATTCGTGAGCAGATGCTGGAGGCCCAGACCATTGAGGAGGATGACCTGCACATCTTTCAGATCCTTGATGATCCTGATGAAATTATCCGCTATATCAAGAGAACGGTCATTATCTAGCCGTTTTTTGCCTGCCTTTCGGTGTCTTGGCTAATGAGGTCCCCTGTTCATGGTCAGGCAGGCGCAGACTTTGGGCCGTGCCACTGGACAAAAAAAGCCATTATTCAAGATAGCCTGCCAGTGGTCTTTGCAGGCAGGCGCCAGGGCGAACGACTGGCAATATCCGGGGCCCCGCGCCGCACCCATCCCCCTATCTTTACGCCTCAGCACTCCATTCTTACCACTGTCCCAGGGAGAGACGCCGCGCCCCGGTGCTGGTTAATATCGCCGAGACCGTTGTTGTCCCTGGCTTCCTGCCAGGTCAAAAGGTTGAGGTCTCCCTCCCCTCTGACCTGGGCGGCTGCCAGCCACCAGGTGCTGGTGGCATTATGACCTCTGTTCCCTGGATCCTGATCTCCCCTGCCAGAAAGGCCTTTGCTGGTTTCTTCGCCACCTCTCCCTGTGGATTCCCATACCCCTCTGTTATGATCTCCCCTCTCTTGTTTTCACCCCCCACCACTTTGTACCCACTTTGTTTTTTTATTTTTTTAAGGGTGGGGGATGGAAAGGTTGGGAGGGTAAATTACATCTTGTAGTATATTTAAGTTTTTCATTTACCAACATGTTGTAGTTCGTGCTGGGCTGATGATTTTGGCCCCTAAAATGGCTGTGGGTTTTTTCTTGACTCTGGAGCGGCGAGATGGCTATAAGGTGAGGTAATGTGGTGTAAAGTGGTTTAAAGTGGCTGAGGGGGGTGGAGAGTGACTGAAGGCGTTCTCGAACAGATCAATAGCTTCCGCGGAAGCTCCGAACACGGTCTTGACAGCAAGGGCAGGTTGAATATTCCTGCCCGCTTCAAGGATGTCCTGGGTCGGAAATATGATGATCGCCTCATTGTCACGCCCTGGGGTAAATGCCTGCGCATCTATCCCTTGGCCGAATGGGCCATTTTTGAACATGCCATTTTAAACCGTAGTCAGCAAAATCCCCAGACCGTCAAATTTATGCGCCACGTTGTTGGTAATGCCGCTGAGGTCCAGCCCGATAAAAACGGCAGGATTCTCTTGCCCATTACCCTGCGGACCATGGGCAAGATCGATAAGGAGGTTGTTCTGCTGGGCATGACCTCCTTTATTGAGGTGTGGGATAAACAGATTCACCTGGCGGAAAATATTGTTAGTGCTGACGAGTTTGATGATCTTGCCGGTGAGTGCAGTGACTTGGGGTTCTTCTAGATTGTATGTATAGCCATGACCCGCGCCATGTTCCGGTTTTACTGGAAGAGGTTATCCGTTACCTCCAGCCCCATGCTGGCGGGGTGTATGTTGATGGCAACCTCGGCTTGGGGGGCCATGCCGGCGCCATCTTAGAGAAGGGTGGTCCTGAATGCCGCCTCATCGGCTTTGACTGGGACGAGGAGGCCCAGAAACGGGCCCAGCAGAACCTGGCCCCTTTTGGCGACCAGGTGGTTTTTGTCAGAAAGAATTTTGCCGAGATTAAGGGC
>JAUVQZ010000007.1 GCA_030597865.1 Pseudomonadota bacterium
CACCCATCGAATGCAAGGATTACTATGACTTCCTGTCTCACTGAGCAAAAACCTGAAATTGACTATCCTTGCCAATGGCAATATAAGGTCATTGGTACGGCCAAGGATGAAATTCTCGAGGCCATCAGCCTTGTTATTGGGGCCAGGGAACACACCATCTGTGAATCCAACAAAAGCAGCGCAGGCAAGTACCGCTCCATGAACCTTGAGCTGGAAGTAGACTCCGAGGATATGCGCAATCGTATCTTCATGGAGCTCCAGTGCCACCCCTCTCTCCGCATGATTATTTAAGGCATGGACCCCCACGAGATTCTCAGGAGAGTCCCTAAAAATAATTGTGGGGAATGTGGCTACCCTGCCTGTCTGGCCTTTGCTGCCCATGTTGCCAAGGGCGGTGAAGACCCTCAAAAATGTCCCTATATTGATCTCAGTGGTCTTGAGCCAGGTTCTGCCCAAAACACATCCCTTGACCACCTTGGCGAACAACGTGATCTTGAGCTTATCCAACAGCTCCAAGGCAAACTCCGGGGTCTTGACCTTTCTTCCATGGCCCAGCCCCTGGGCGCCTCCTATGCAAACGACCATATCTCCTTTATCTATCTCGGCCAGGAGGTCATGATCGGCAAAGACCAGTTGCTCATCAATAAGAGACCGGCTGAAGATCCCCGTGACCAGATACTACTCTATAATTATGTCCATTGCGGTGGTGGTCATCTCCCTGTTGACCCGTGGATACCGTGGGTAGGCCTGGAAAGTCTGCCAAACAGCATTTCCAAGGTGCGCACCCTGGCCACCTATTGCGAGGAGAAACTCGCCGCCTTTTTCAAGGGACGCCCCCCGGAACAAATCCTTTCCCTCTGTGCGACGGTGGGCGGCAAAGCCCTTGCCGGAACCACGGCATCAGCAGCATTAACAATCCCGGTTCTACCCAAAATACCCCAGCAACTTTTCTTCTGGGCTGAGGAACCAGAAGATGGCTTTGAGGCCAAGGTCAAGATCCTGTTCCCGGCAAATGTACTGGACTTCCTTGACATAGAATCCCTGATCTTCACAGCTGAACGTATGGCCGAACATATCATCGCCCCCTCTTAAGCCACCCTTAAGAAAATGTCTCAACAGATAACAACAGGACCAGCAAGCCTCTTTAGCGACACCCGCCCCTTGGCGGAAAGATTACGGCCGCAAACCCTGGCTGAGTTCATTGGTCAACAACATATCCTCGGGCCTGGAAAATTTCTTGAAAGGCTTCTGGCTGCCAAAAAGCTGCCTTCTCTCATCCTTTGGGGCCCTCCAGGAACCGGCAAAACCACCCTTGCCCGGATCCTTGCCCGCAACTCAGGCTCTGAGTTTATTTTCTTTTCAGCGGTCCTCACCGGCGTAAAGGAGATCCGCAATATCATCAGCCAGGCCGAAGAGTTCAGGCGTCAATCAAAGTCCACCATTCTCTTTGTCGATGAGATCCACCGCTTCAATAAAGGCCAGCAGGACGGCTTTCTACCCCATGTTGAAAACGGCCTGATCACCCTCATCGGCGCCACCACGGAAAACCCCTCATTCCAAGTGATTGCCCCCCTGCTCTCCCGTTGCCGCGTCCTCACCTTAAACGCCCTGACCGACGACGACCTTCTGGCCATTGCCAGGCGGGCCGTGAGCCACCCCACCCACGGCCTGGAGCGGCAGAATCTCACCTTCAGCGAAGATGGCCTTGCCGCCCTTATTTCCCTGGCAGACGGTGATGCCCGCCGCCTCTTAAACAGCCTTGAGATCGCCTCATCCCTGGTTGCAGACAGTGATCAGGGCGACAGAACCGTAACCAGAGAGATCATCGTCGAATGTTTCAGCAGAAAAACCCTGCAGTATGACAAGGACGGCGAGGAACATTATAACCAGATCTCCGCCCTCCATAAAAGCCTGCGTGACAGCGACCCTGATGGCGCCCTATACTGGCTGTGCAGAATGCTTGAGGCCGGGGAAGAACCGCTCTACGCCGCACGCAGATTGATCCGTTTTGCCTCCGAAGATATCGGCAATGCCGATCCGACCGCCCTGCAGATTGCCATCCAGGCCCGCGACAGCTATCAGATGCTGGGCTCGCCTGAGGGGGAACTGGCCCTTGCCCAGGCCGTCCTATACCTGGCCACGGCGCCGAAGAGTAATGCCGTGTACATGGCCTATAAAAAGGTGCGCCAAGATATCGCCCAAACGGGCAGCCTGCCAGTCCCGCACCACATCCGTAACGCCCCTACGAAATTAATGAAGGACCTGGGCTACGGCAAGGGCTACCAGTATGCCCACGACTCCCCCCTGGCCCTGGTTGACCAGGACCATTTACCCGAAAAGCTTGCCGGCACCAGATACTATGCCCCTACGGATAGGGGCCATGAGAAAATCATCAAGGACCGGCTGCAAAAATGGCGCTCCATCCTTGCTAACCGCAAAAAAATCAGGGAAAAATAAATGTCTCTCCCCAAAAACTCCCACCATCTTTTTTTTATTGTCCTGACAACCTGCCTTCTCCTTACCCCAGGTCAGGGGTATGGCTCTACCACCCTTGACATTTTCTACTCAAACGATGTCAGCGGCCAGACCGAGCCCTGCGGCTGAAAATCAGGGCAATTGGGCGGTCTGTCCAAGAAATCATCCCTGTTAAAAGGTCTGGCCACCTCCGCAGATATCCTCAAACTTGATGCAGGCACCCTTTTTTTTGACGAAAAGCTCACCGGCCAGCCGAGGCGCCTGCCCCAGGCGATCATCACGGCCTCTGCCATGGTCGATGCCTATAACCTCATGGGCTATGATGCCATTGCCATTGGCAGACAGGACCTGAGCGCGGGTCTGCATGCCCTGCAGACCCTGGCCACAAGAGCCTCTTTCCCGTTTTTGAGTGCCAATTTGGTCGACACCAATGGCTCCCTTCTCTTCACACCTTTCACCCTTATTGAGCGGGCCGGCATACGTATTGCCCTCATCGGTCTGACCGGTCAAACAAACCTGCCAGGGGCGTACTCTGACACGGTGAAAATTTCACCCTGGCAGCACGTCCTGCCGCAAATAGTCGCCAAGATCTCCACCAAGAGCGACCTTGTCGTTATCCTTTCCAATCTGAGCGCCCTTGAAAACAGAGAGATCGCTGAGCAGATGGCGGATGTCCATCTCATCTTCCAGTCAGGGGTCAGCAAACAGAACATGCGGCCCCAGCTCATCAATAACACCCTGATCAGCCAGGCAGGCCATGACGGCAGATACCAGGGCCAGCTCACCGTCCACTGGACAGCCTCCCAGAAATGGCAACAGGGCGAGACATCACGCCTTACCTTGCAAAAGGAGTATGATCGCCTGGGCTGGATGATCAATAGGGTGAGAAAAAAAGGCGGTCCACAGGTGGTTTACAAGGACAATGGGGCAAATTTAAATGCCTTTTTGAAAAAACGAGCGAGATATCACGAGCTGGAGGCGGAAATAAAAAAAATGGCCCAGGACGAAAAAATGAATACGCCGGATCCCGCCACCTATAGCAATCATTTCCACCCCCTGCTGCCTTCAGTGAAGGATGATGCCGCTATAATCAGGCTGCTCAAAGAATCCCGCCAAAGGGCCAATAAGATGCGCAGACAGGTGGCTGAAACAAAAAGGCTCAATGGCTACATTGGCAGCAGTGCATGCCGGAGCTGTCATGATCCTATGTACCTGGCCTGGAGCCAAACAGCGCACGCCACCTCCTATAAAACCCTGCAAGATAGGGATCAGAACAACAATTTAAACTGTGTCTACTGTCACGTAACCGGTCTGGACGACAGCACCGCCTATCTCGCCCCATCCATGGCGGGAAATCTACGGGCCGTGGGCTGCGAGGCCTGCCATGGGCCGGGTAAAGAACATGCTGCCAACCCCAATCTTGCCCCCCCTTCCATGACGCCACATCCCGCTCTCTGCATAAACTGCCATACCCCACAGCGGGATGACAATTTCAACTACATGCTTGATAAGGCAAAGATTCATTAGGCATAAAAAAAGGTTCAGCACCGATTACCACCGTGGATCCTTGGTTTTAGATTTTTTGTTTTTCCCCATTCAGAGCTGAACTCCCAACCCTTCGACAGGCTCAGGGGACTCTCCTCTCCGGACAACCTCGGGGCCGCCGCTCCCTGAGCCTGTCGAAGGGCAATGCCGCCTTGCCCGGCGGAAGGCGTGTGGTGCCAAAGGCCAGGGCTGTCAGGGGTGCCATTTTCGCCCGTTTCACTGGCTGGGCATGCAGCAGCCCAAGCGGTCGAAAAGGAACAAAACAATATTCCCAGCAAGAAAGATAATACAGGGAACAGACCTCTCCACGGCAATCCGTGATAAACCTAAAAAAAAAGCCCTGTGCCGATAAAGGCGCAGGGCTTTTTTACTACAGACTGGGACTGGAATTCTTAGCAGCCAAAGGCCTTCTGAAGATTCGGTACAGTCTGCTTCTTACGGCTCATCATACCATCGACCCAGAAAGAGACACCATCGATCTTGCCACCAAAGGCGCCTTCGATAACGGCAGGCTCATCTGAAACAACAACAAGATCAGTGCCTTCCTTAACAACGTCGGTGAGCATCAGCAGCACGGTGTGACGGCCGTCAGCCTTGGTGTCCTGCATAGCCTTGAGAAGATCATCACGGATAGCAGCAACCTGATCAAGGGTGGCAAGCTCAAGCTGACCAACACCAACCTTCTTGCCGTTCATGTCAAAGTCCTTGTAATCGCGGAAGAGGAGATCCTGGGCAGGAACTCCATCAACGGCAGACTTGGCCTTGAGCATATCCATGAAAAGGGCCTCGGTGTCAGTAACACCGGCAAGGGGAGCAAGCTCAGCAACGGCAGCCTTGTCCTTGTCAGTACAGGTGGGGGACTTGAAGTTAACGGTATCGCTGAGGATAGCGGCGGTCATGGCACCAGCAACATCCTTGGGGATAGCGACATTGTTGAGCTTGAACATCTCGTTAAGAACGGTACAGGTACAACCCACGGGCTGGCTATTAACCAGAATAGGGGTGTTGGTGGTGATATCACCAACCTTGTGATGATCTACAATGGCAACAACCTCTGCCTTATCAATATTGGCAGGGGCCTGACCGATATCGCTATGGTCAACCAGGGCGATCTGCTTGCCGGCAGCATCGGTAATTTCCTCTGGCGCAGCCAGACCAAAGCGCTCAAGAACAACCTTTGATTCGGGATTTAAGGCATCGGCAGAAGACTGCATTACAGCTACAGCATCTTCACCAAGGGCCTTAGCCAGGGTGGCATAAGCGATGGCAGCCGCCACTGAGTCGGTATCAGGGTTACTATGTCCGCACACATAAATAGTCATTGAATTTCTCCTCCAGGTTTATGAAATAAAATATATACAACACCAAAGACCTCAGTTAAACTAAATATATTTGGACCTCAAAACTCGGCGTATTCGCCTGAAAATGAATGAGGATTCATATTTTAAGCACGATGAACAGGGGCCAGAAACAGACCCAAATCATACAAAAAATTTTGACAAGGATAGTGCCATTAGGATAGGTCGTCAAGCACAAAAAGTTTTTTAAGCAAAGCTTTGGAGAGCTTTCCTCCTCCCTGCAAATTCCTGCGTTACCAAAGGCCTAAAAAGGATATTCACCATGTCAGAAAATGAAGTCTCACCTGAAGATTTTAAGGCCAACAAGGTCCTCGTGGCCGAGGATAATCCGGTGGTCCGTAAAGGCCTGATTAACTTTCTCCAGAAATGGGGGTATGAGGTGATTGAGGCAGATAACGGCGACGACGCCTGGAAACATATTGAATCCAACCCAGACATCCGTCTGGCCATTGTTGACTGGAACCTGCCCGGCATAAGCGGTATGCAGGTCTGCCAACGTCTGAGGGTACGTATTAACGCGCCCTACGTGTATACGATCATGTTCAGCAGCAGGAAGTCAAAGGAGGAGCAGATCCTGGCCCTGGATGGGGGGGCAGATGATTATCTGGTCAAACCGTGCAAACCTTCGGAATTACGGGCCCGTCTGGGTGTCGGGCGCCGCATCATGGAATCGGCCTTCCAGGCTACGGGAGGCAAATAAGTAACATCTCAACCTTCCCCCGTGCACTATCTTATTGAGATCAGGCCTGTGAATACATACCGGCTTTTGGTGTGCCGTTTGCCGTTAACGGTAAACCTTAGCAAAAAAATAACGGTGAAGTTTCGGGGCGAATAAGCCAACCGGCAAGGTTGGCTTAAGCCAAAATGATCAAGAAGAGAAAACCCAGCAAGGCAAACGACCGCGACTCAGCCTTCCTTATGGGGAAAATCCTCTATACGTCCTCCCCAGTTCAGCTTATTTCTTAGAATATCAAAATATCCTTCCCAGGGTGAACAGACCAAGAGCAGCTTCTTTTCACTGACCACAATCTCCAGACTATCCTCCTCCCCCATGTCCCAGGCGGGCTGACCATCCACTATGACCTGCACATCAGTGGCGTGGCCTGTCAGGCGCGTGGTCAAGCAGACATCGGCAGGCAGAAGAACGGGTCTACTCTCGAGCATGAAGGGGCAGATCGGCGTGACCAGGATTGAGGCAATGGACGGATGGACAATTGGTCCGCCGGCGGAAAGATTATAGGCCGTTGAACCGGTGGGGGTGGAAAAGATAAGGCCATCGGCCTTGTAGGAGGCGACATACTGCTGATCAGCCCAGGTGCAGAGGCGCACCAAACGATCAATGGTTCCCTTGCTGATCACCACATCATTCAAGGCGTAGCGCCATTCATTGATCCCGGCAGGCCCGGAGATACGCGCCTTAAACATCATGCGCTTCTCCAGGGCAACCTCCCCGGCCAAGACCTTCTCCAGGGCAGCCAGGCGGTCCTTTTCAGCTACCTCGGTGAGAAAACCAAGGCTACCTAGATTGACGCCCATCACCGGAATCTCAAACTGACTGGCCTTGGCAGCTATGTGCAGCAAGGTGCCGTCACCACCGAGAATGATCAGGAGGTCAAGGTCAGGGGTGATGGCATCCTGGACGGCCTGGATCCCCCGCCCCTGCAGCCAGGTCTTGAGCTCAGTGGCAATGATCTGGGCCTCAGCAGATCCCCTTTTGACGATTACGCCTGCTCTCTGAATCTTGCGCATGGTAAAAACTAACCCTCATAAAGTGGAAGGGATAAGTGACTTGGTAATAAATAGATGCAGATAGCGAACAGCGAGAGATCTTCGAATCCTTCATTTGAAAACAGGTTATTTATGGTCTTGTTTTCTGGTGCTGTCTTTCTGAAGAAAGGCACTAAGCCTCTGTCGATAAATAACATGGTCAACGATATAACCTTAATGGCATAAGGGGCCGTAACAAAATACCAATAAATGGCCATGTTATTTTGTAACGATCCCTAAAGAAGCTTGCCCAGCTCACGGGAACGATCAGTGGCCGCCTCAACCGCATTCATGATGCCAGCCTTAAACCCTGCCTTTTCCAGCTCATGGAGGCCGGCAATGGTGGTTCCACCGGGGGAGGTAACCATGGCCTTGAGTTGGGCGGGATGTTCACCTGTCTCCATGGCAAGCTTCACGGAACCCAGAATAGTCTGCTGGGCCAACTTCTCGGCATCGTGTCTGGCCAGACCGACCTTGAGCCCTGCCTCGATCAGGGACTCGAGAAAGGCAAACACATAGGCCGGGCCACTGCCGCTCAGGCCGGTAACCGCATCAAGGTAGGATTCCGCCACCACAACGCTTATCCCCACGGCGTCAAAAATCTCTCTGGCAACAGCGAGATCATCATCTCCAGCGGCCTTGCCGGGACTCAGAGCTGAGGCAGCCTCAAGAACCAGGGCCGGAGTATTGGGCATCACCCGCACGACCCGGCAACCATCAGCAAGCCTCTGCTCCATGAATTGAAGAGGGATACCGGCGGCAATGGAAATAAGCAGATGCTTAGGCTGGATATGGTCACGACACTCATCCAGCAATGCCCCCATGACCTGGGGTTTGACCGCCAGGATAATTATATCGCATTGCCAGACCGGCGCATATTCAGTGGAGGCAGACACCGTATAGGTCTCTGCCATCAGGGCGCAACGCCCGGCATCAGGGTCAACGACATGGACCTGATCGGCATTCACCAGACCGCCCTCTAAAATTCCCCGAACCAGGGCCTCAGCCATGCGGCCGCCGCCCAAAAATCCAATTTTACCCATAGCCTTCATTAATATGAACCCATGCTCTTGTCCTGAGCCTTTTAGAAATATCGAAAGAATAAATGATCGTTTCTGCCCCTTGGGACGCAGCCAAATCCAAGCGCCCAGGAGTCTTTACTTATTACGGAAAATTAGTATATACCTCTTTTTAGTCAAGCCCCAACAAAAAAAACCGGCTCCAATGAGCCGGTTTTTTTTATTGATCCAGGGTGTAAGAAAAACTTAGACGCTTAAACGCTGTGCTTCCTTCTGCTGACGAATATCACAGGCGCGCTTAAAGGCTGCCTCTTTGCCATGCTTACGGATCGAGACAGAGGTTTTGCCCTGCTTACCTTCGCTGTTCACCCAGCTTATCTCATAACGGCTCAACTCCTCGTTGAGACGTACACCAACAACACCGGTGGTGGTATTACTGACGGTTACGACATGCTTGTCAGTCCGTACCTTACCAAGCTTCTTCTCGGTCTGATCCCGCCAGGCAACAGCAGCCAGAAGACTGGAGTAGCGGCCACCACACTTGCCATCAGAAAAGAATTTGGAATGGGTCTTGCCATAATAGCGCACACGCACATACCAACCATGGGTACGCTTGATCTCCTGATCAATCCGGGCAATGTCCTTATGCTTCTCAAGAAGCAGTTTCTGTTCTTTTTTTTCTTCAGCCATGGTCTTCACCTCATATAAAAAACGAAAAATTTAAAAAGCCCCTGCTAGCCTTGCTGTCCAGGTAAAGACATTAACGTCTGATCCCCAGAGTCAGCCACGACTAATACCCACCACTCCCCCCACATCCAGGGGAGAGTGACGAGCAGGCCACAATAATCAAAGACAAGAAAAGCGAAATACGTTATCTGAATTAAGATTATAAAAACTCATAGGATACAGGTTGCCGACTAAACAAAAACAGCCCCACCTAAGCCTTTGTTTACGACAAACTAAACCTATGTAAATACAGATAACACAGCTCAATGCGTTTGACAATAGAGCCGCAATTATTTACTGCATTTTTTTGCTATCCCTTAAGATATCAAAAGGTTATTCAGCCATATTTTTCAGAGTTCCACGAACCTAGAAGGTTCGTGGGACGTACCCTCCCCCTTCCCCACACCTCCCGGCCATCCACATCATGAAACAAAGATCTGAACTTTTCCTAGAACTCATTGAAATTATCAAAAAACTTCGAGCCCCTGACGGGTGCCCCTGGGATTTGAAGCAAACCCCTGAAAGCCTTAAACCGTATCTCCTGGAAGAGACCCATGAACTTTCTGAGGCCATTGACAGTGACGACCCCAATCACATCAAGGAAGAGCTGGGCGATGTCTTTTTTCAACTCAGCTTCCTCACCACCCTCTACGAGGAAAAGAATCTCTTCACCATGGAAGATGCCCTTCAGGCCATTATTGACAAAATGATTCGTCGCCACCCCCACGTATTCACGGATCAGAAGTTTGGCTCTGAGGATGAAATTCGCAAGAATTGGCAGAAGATAAAGGCCCAAGAAAAAAAAGAACGCGCAGGGAAGAAAGACGACCTCATTGATGTGCCCAAGTCCCTGCCCTCATTAAACAGGGCCCAACGGGTTTCCAGCCGGGTCGCCGCCCATGGCTTTGAGTGGCCTGACACGGAAACACTCCTTGAAAAATTCAGGGAGGAATCTCTGGAGCTTGAACAGGCTGTACACAGTGGTGATAAAGGACAGATCGCTGAAGAACTCGGCGATGTCTTTTTCATGCTGATCAATATCTGCCGTTGCCATGACCTCTATGGCGAAGATATCATGCACCAGGCAACGGATAAGTTTATCCGCCGCTATACGGCCATGGACAGACTGATGAAAAACGACGGAAAAAGCATCACTGAACTCAACAGCAATGACCACCTGCGCTACTGGCTGCAGGTCAAAGGAGATGAGGCTGGGTGATAGGCAGTAAACCACGCACCCAGCACATTCCATCTAGAACGGTTCCCTATCTGCCCGGCAAGGCCGCCATGGCCTCCTTAAAGGCCTGGGCAGACCTTGAAATGACGCCATCCTCCACGCAGAAGGCCAACCGGAAATAGCCAGGCATACCAAAACCACGACCGGGTACGGCCAGGATCTTGTATTTTTGCAGATGGGCGACAAACTCGGCATCATCCTCTAGGGGCGACTTGGGGAAGATATAAAAGGCCCCCTTGGGCGCCATAAATTCCAGGCCCGCATCCTCAAGAATCTTACAGAATATCTCACGCCTCCTGGTATATATCTCTGTGTCAACGGTCATACCCTGGAGGCTCGCCACCACCCGTTGCATAAGGGCCGGGGCATTAACAAAGCCGAGAATACGATTGGCCAGGGTCATGGCGGAAAGCAGGTCCGCCTTATCTGAGATCTCCGGATGGATAGCGATATAGCCGATCCGCTCACCGGGCAGGGACAGATCCTTGGAGTAGGAAGAGACCACAAAACTGTCCCTATAGGCCTTAAAGATGGACGGCACCTGATTGTTGTCAAAAATGATCTTGCGGTAGGGCTCATCTGAAAGCAGGAAGATGGAAGATCCGAATTTCTGCCCGCACCGTGTCAACAAATCGCCGAGGGCGGCCAGGTCCTGGGCTGGATAAATCTGGCCGGTGGGATTGTTGGGGGAGTTGATGATAATGGCCTTGGTTTTGGCGGTTATCGCCTCCTCAATGGCCCCAAGGTCAAGACTGAAATCTTCGCTGGTGTTAACAATCTTGCCAACCCCGCCCTGATTATCAATATAAAAATTATACTCCACAAAGAAGGGGGCCAGGATAATGACCTCTTCGCCGGGATTGAGGATGGATTTCAAGACGACATTCAAGCCACCGGCTGCCCCGCAGGTCATGAGAATCTCATCCCCACTAAGAGTGATCTCCTGTTCCTTGGATATCTGAGCGGCAACCGCCTCACGGACAAAGGGATAACCGCCGTTGGGCATATAGCAGTGGGAGCCAGGTCCATGTTCCGCCACCAATTTCTGCAAATTTTCATCAAAGGCAGGGGGAGGTGGCAGATCCGGATTACCGAGGCTGAAATCAAACACATTTTCGGCGCCAAACTCGGCCTTTAATTTACCACCCTCCTCAAACATCTTACGAATCCAGGAAGAACGGTTGGCAAAATCGGTCATTTTTGTTGATATACCCATTTCTTACTCCTTCTGATCTTAACCGTCACAGCCCACAGGCCCGTCACAGTTGAATTTATTAATATGTTGATCTTTATTTAGGCCAGCCCGGCCATTATGCCCCGTTTTTCAGGTGCTGGTAGGCCATGTTAATATCCTTCATCTTCTCTTCGGCAACCTTGCGAAACTCCTCGCCGAGATGACTGACAAGGTCAGGATGATACTCCTTGCTGAGCTTGCGATAGGCATTTTTTATCTCCTCCTGGGAAGCACCAGGAGCAAGACCAAGGATCTCATAATAGCGGTCCCGGTCACTGCTCTGCTGCCTCCCCCTCGCCTCAAAATGGGCATGGTATCGCCCCCGGATGGCAACATACTCAAACTGGCTGATTTCCAAGAAACCAGCAATGCTCTCGGTGAGGTCCAGCTCTTCCCTACTCACATGATGGTTTGAGTAGAGCATCTGAAAAACAAGCTCAACCAGGATGAGGCGGGGCTGGTAGCCAAACTGGCCCTTGAACTCGGCCAACAGCTCATCAAGGGTGGCCGGGCTGCCGGAGGCATCCTTAATCAGCTCCTTGACCCAAAACATCTGTTCCTGGCCATAGCGCAGATTAACCCGGAAGAAATTGGTAATGGTCGATATCTCGGCCCTGGCAATCTGGCCGTCAAGTTCGGCAATCTTGACCAGGACATGGATGAGCAGGGAGACAAACTGCTTGCGGTCCTCAGACTGGCCGGACTCGTACTGGCTTACCTTGTGGCGGATAAAAAGGGAGAAACCCCAGAGACCGACGAATATCACCATAAAAAATATGAAGATAGACATGAGCACCATGCCCACCACATTAAAGAGAAGCGGCGCCCCGCCGGTGAGGAGCAGGAGCATGGCGATGATGATAAAGAGGCCGCCACAGCCAGGGGATTTATGAGGTCTATAGGGTGACATGGTTTTCTCGTAAATATGGACAGATTGACACTGCTAACAGAAGCCCGCTACCGACTTTCATGGCCGCCAAAAAGGGCCTCGGCAAATTCTTGCGGATCAAAATCCCGCAGATCATCAACCTGTTCGCCAATACCGATAAAGCGAATGGGGATGTCAAACTCACGACAGATATTAACGACAATACCGCCCTTGGCAGTGCCATCGAGTTTGGTCAGGGTGAGACCGGTTATATCAACGGTCTTACTGAATTCACGGGCCTGGGATATACCATTTTGGCCGGTGGTGGCATCAATGACCAGCATGATTTCATGGGGGGCGTTACTGATCTTTTTGGCAATAACCCTTTTGATCTTCTTGAGCTCCTCCATCAAATTGACCTTGGTATGGAGGCGGCCGGCAGTATCAATGATAACCACATCAAAATTTCTCTTTACGGCATACTCCATACCGTCAAAGATGACGGAGGCTGGATCAGCGCCGGTATCCTGGGCAATGACCGGGACATTGATGCGCTGCCCCCAGACCTTGAGCTGTTCAACCGCAGCAGCCCGAAAGGTATCTCCGGCAACCAGCGCCACCTTTTGACCGGCATTAACAAACTTATGTGCCATCTTGCCGATGGTGGTTGTTTTGCCCACCCCATTCACACCAACGACCATAATAACAAAGGGTCCCTTATCCGGCATGACCAGTTCGGCCGGTTTATCGGAACTGGTCAAAAAATCGGTTATTCTTTGTTTTAATACGGATTTTAAGGCCTGGGGATCAGCCAACTCGTTGCGTGCCACCTTGGCACGGGCGTCCTCGACCAGGTCCATGGTGGTCTCAACCCCGAGATCAGCGGTGATGAGAATTTCTTCAAGATCGTCAAGGAGCTCCGGGTCTATGGATTTCTTGCCCAGAAAAAGCTCATCAACCCTCTCAACCAGATTGCCCCTGGTTTGGGCCAGGCCCTTGGTGAGCCGCTTAAAAAGAACACCAACATCCTCATGAAGAATGGACTTGGCAGCCTCCTGTTCAGCCGTCTCCGGGACCTGGACATCTTCCTCAACAGGTTGCGACGCAACAGCATCAGCATCCTTGGGCAACTTCTTCTTTTTAAACCAACCTAGCATAAAACACCTTAAGCAAACAGATAGCTGCCCAGCATGAGTGACAGGGCAACAAGATAGAGAGAGGTTTCAAGTTGAAAATCCAGCTTAGGCGACGGTGAGAGCCGCCCGGCCTGGTACTGTTTCGTGATATAGAGAAGATATGCAACCCCGGGCAGAAAAAAGATCATTGCCCTGGGCAGAAGCACAGTCCAGGGCAAAACAATACCAGCCACCAGGAGCGCGTACAATAAATAGGTGAGAAAATAAAGGGTCTTTTCCTCACCAATACAGACAGGCAGGGTCTCCTTGCCAACAATACGGTCACCCTGGACATCAAAGACATCAAACAGGGCATTGCGCACATAGACAAAGAGCAGCACAAAACCCAGGAGGGATAAAAGGGTGCCAGCCCCTGAGCCCCAATTGGGCAGCACCACGGTTGCCATGGCCCAGGCCAAGGCAACCAGGAAGGTTTTTGAGCCGGGAATCTCTTTAAGACGTTTTATCTTAAAGATCCTGGCAATGGTATCTGGGAAAATAGGAATGCTGTAAAAAATGCCCAAAAGGGCCATGGCCAGAAAAAGCATAAACGGTGCTATGCCGCCCATCAAGAGGAGCACCCCCACCCCGGCCAACATGAGGTAGGAAAGACTAAGGAGGCCCAAACCAAAGGTATCGGCAAATTTCTCCAGGAGAGGATCGTTAAATCGCCGGCTATGCTCACCAGTGAAACGATTAATATTATGCATGGCAAAAAGATAGCCAAAGGCAATGACAAAGGTCTGCCAGAGAACCTGATTGGACAGGATCTTGGCAAAGGCCAGGGCCAAGCAACCACCCCCCACCGAGACATAGGTATTTGACGCAAGAAGGGCCCAGGCAGCCTTATGACAAAGACGACAGAGGCCACCCTCGCCCCTGGCCGGTATCGCCTCCAGGGTACGCATGATCCGGTTAATCATCCAGGCAGGTGTTGAGGCACCGGCCGTGACCCCCACAGAGGCAAAACCCTGAAGGGTGGCAGTATCAAGATCCGCCTCAGACTCGACCAGAAAAACCGGCAGCCCTTTATTTTCAGCAATCTCAGCCAGCCTCTTGGTGTTGGCGCTTGTCTTGCCCCCCACCACAACCATTGCCTCCACCTGTTCGCAGAGGATACGCACCTCATGCTGTCTCTTATGGGTGGAGTCACAGATGGTATTAAAGACCTTACCATTGGCAAAACGGCTGGTGATAAGGGCGCTTAACTCATTAAAGGAATCGTCATCCTGGGTGGTCTGACTGACAATGATATAGGGCCCTTTAATATCAAGATCATCAATATCGTCAACACCAGAGACCACTGCCACATCAGGCTCGGCATACCCCATGAGACCGATGACCTCAGCATGATTCTTATCACCGATAATAACAGTGAAGCAATCATCCCTCCTATGTCTTTTGATAATGGCCTGGACCTTGACCACCCGGGGACAGGTTGCATCCTTGACCTCGGCCCCTGCCTTGCGCAGGCCCGCCTTTTGATCAGGGGGAACGCCGTGGGCCCTGATAATCACCACACCGGAAAGATGGCCGGGAACCTCATCAAGGACCTCAACCCCCCTATCCTTCAAGAGGCTGAGGACCTGGGGATTATGGATCAACGGCCCGAATGTGCTGATTTTCTGATCGGTTTGCTGGACGGTTTCCAAGGTGGTTTCAACGGCCCGGCGCACACCCATGCAAAAACCGGCTTTCTTGGCAAGAAGGACTTTCATATGTTTTTTTCAGAAAAGACCAAAGGAGTGGTGGTTACAGCGACAAAATAACCTGGCGAGTGTAAACCTAATAGGGATTTTTTGCAAGATCAGGACTGCCGCCAGCTACCGTCAACAAGCCGCTCCTGGGGACGAAACTGGCCCTTATAATTCATGGAGGGCAGAGCCTCGATGAAATAGCCAAGATAGAGATGGTCAAGATCATGCTGCCGACAGAAGTCAACCATACTCAGGATATTGATGATACCAGGATTTCGGGCGGAAAACCTGGGGTCAAAATAGAAGTAGACGGCATTAAGCCAGGAATTTCCCATATCCACCACCGCAACCCCCAGGAGATCCTTACCCAATCGATATTCAATCTCAAAGGTGTCAGCGATGGTATTGGCAAAAAAGGAGCCGTAATAACTTTCAGCCGTGTTGTCGAGACCGCTGAAACGTTCGTTAAAAAATGTGTTTAAGAGTGCTATCTTTTCATAGGTTATTGAAAAAGGAGCGGATGTGATGGTCACGTCCCTATTTTTTTTCATGATCCGGCGCTGGGAGCGATTGGCCTTAAACCCATTAACCGGCAACCTGAGGGGCTGACATTGCCGGCAATCAGGACAGTCCATGGTGTAAATTGCGTTGCCGTTACGCCTGAAACCAGCCTCAATAAAGGCGGACATCAGCGGCTCGTCGACAAAGCCGAACTGGGACTGGCGATAGACGGCAATCTCACCTATCCCATAGGGACAGACCGTTGGGATATCATAAAAATACTTGAGATAGCCATTGATCAGCCCGCTATCTTGGCGCTTGATGGTGGTCATGTCATTTAGTACAAAAAATAGGCTCGGCGCATCTGATCAAATCCGTGCAGGGCATCCTGCCAGCTCTCCTCAAGCTCAAGGATGTTCTCCCCCTCCTCCAGGGCCATACGGAGCTGTTGGCTGCCCAGGATCAGATCCATAGGTAATATATCATACTCATACTCATAGGGGGGCTGTTTATAGTCAAAAAGTTCCGGATATAAGGCCCCTATGGCCTGGAGCAGACTCAGGGTGGTCCGATAGGGCATGAAGCGGGTCGGATCTGTGACATGGAGCTGAAAACCGTTACAGACCTGGCCCTGCCATTTATGGAAGGTGGGTTCAAATTGCAGGGGCCGTAAAAAGGCGCCAGGGAGCGGGGTCTGGTCAAGGAACTCCAGAATATCGTCACAGTGAAAAAATGGGGCCCCAAAGAGCTCAAAGGGCAGCGAGGTGCCGCGTCCCTCCGAGATATTGGTTCCCTCCCAGATTACCTGGCCGGGATAGACCAGGGAGGCGGCATAGCTCGGCATATTGGGGGAGGGAAAGAGCCAGGGCAGCTTACAGTCAGGAAAATGCATGCCCCGCTGCCAGCCCTTCATTTTAACGACATGGAGATCAGCGCCGATCTTGAAATGATCGTTAAAGAGCAGGGCCAGCTCGCCAAAGGTGAGGCCGTGGCGCATGGGCAGCGGATAGAGACCAACAAAGGAGCGATACTCCCCCTCAAGGAGATTACCCTCCACACTCTCGCCACCGATGGGATTGGGCCGGTCAAGGACCACAACCCCCTTGCCTGCGGCGGCGGCAGCCTCGAGCATATAGGCCAGGGTATACATGAAGGTGTAGACCCGGGTGCCGACATCGACAATATCAATAAGAACCACATCAACATAATCCATCATTGCCGGGGTTGGCTTGCGCGTCTCGCCATAAAGACTGAAAACCGGCAGGCCGCTGACCTGATCCAGGTCATGGTCCGACTCCACCATATTGTCCTGCTTTTCGGCAAAAAAACCGTGCTGCGGAGAGAAAAGGCAGCGGAGCTGATCGGGAAAGGCGGCCATGACAAGATCACGGCTATGGCGGAAGGTGCTATCCGTGGAGGCCTGGTTGCATAAAAGTCCAAGACGTTTATCTTTTAAGAAAGGCAGGGACGAGGCCAGGAGTTGTTCAATTCCAAGGGAGATCATGGGCAACAATCACCTAAAATATTGCAGAATAAGCAAGAGCTTCGTATAAAGCCTAGATATTAGTGTATTTTCTGCAATGATTACAGCCTATTTTCCCATAATCATTGCCGGGCACCTTGAAAAGGCGCCTCAAAACAACTGAGATTTCAGAGTAAGGATAAATAATATGAAAATTGCAATTGCCGGCAAAGGTGGCGTGGGCAAGACAACCATCATGGCCCTGATCGCCAAGGAGTTACAGCGGGCTGGCAAGGAGGTGCTGATCATTGACGCCGACCCCAGCCCCCACATGGCCCAGACCCTTGGCTTTGATAATATCGATGAGATCACCCCCATTGCCGACATGGCCGCCCTGCTGGGGGAACGGGCCGGCAAGGTGGCGGGCTCTCCCTTTTACAATATCAATCCCCAGGTCGATGACCTTCTCGCTGACTTCATGGTGGAAAAGGACGGCCTCCGGCTCATGGTGCTCGGCGCCATCCAGACCGCCGAAGGAGGTTGCGCCTGCCCGGAAAACACGGTGCTGAAGAGGCTGCTCACCAAACTTCTGCTCAGCCCGTCCCAGGCCATCCTGCTCGACATGGAGGCCGGCGTCGAACATTTGGGCCGGGGCACCATAGTAAGCGTTGACGAGCTCTTCATCGTCGTCATACCATCAAACTCCAGCATCAGAACGGCGCAGAAGGTCTATGAACTGGCCCAGCAGGCGGACATCAAGGATATCTCCTTTGTGGGCAACCTGGTGGAGGATGAGGATGACAGGTCCTTTCTAAAGGAGGGCCTTGCCAAGGCGCCGGTGGCCTATTTCCCCAACTCCCAGGTCATCCGCCAACAGGAACGGCAGGGAACCCCCATGGAGATTGATGCCGATCCCCAGGCCAGCCAGGCCGCCCAGGACGTCCTGGACTATCTCAGCACCTAAGCCTTTCTAGGCAAAACAAAGGCCACAGTCAGGGCAGGTGGTGGTGGTCTCAAACTCAAAGCCGCAGGCCGGGCAGATGGCATGGCTGGCATCCTGGTTAAACACCGCGTCACAGGTGCTGGTGTCATAATCATCGAGGCCGGTTGCCCTCTGAAAATCTTCCTGGATCAGGGCCGCAGCAGCCATGGCATCCTCCCTGCGCACCTGTAGGAAAAAGGTGGTGGGACAGCAGCCCTTATTGCAGCCACCCTCGTCACCAACGATCATCATGCCGATATTCTCCCCCAGGAAGGCCTTTTCAAACTTTTTCAGGTCAGCCAGAGGGCCCTTGTGGATGGTGACAATATCATCATCGGCGCTGAGCGCCCCACGGCGGCTATTGCGGTCCTGCTGTGAACGGTTCCCCAAGTCCTGCATCTCAGCACCACCCAAAAGGGGCAGCTTGCACGAGGCGCAGGTTATAATATCAGACCGGTACTCGTCCTGGCATTGGGGACAATATTTTAAATCAGCTTCGTATCTCATATTATTTTTCCTTAGAGGATATAACGGCTCAGGTCCTGGTCCTCTGAAATATCGCTTAATTGTTTTTCAACATAGTCGGCACTGACGACAAATTTCTCATCAGCCATACCAGGGGCATCAAAGGAGACGTCCTCAAGCAGCCGCTCCAGGATGGTATGCAGCCTTCTGGCCCCGATATTTTCCGTCTTTTCATTGACACTGGCCGCCATCCTGGCCATGGCCCGAATGGCCCCCTCCTCAAACTCAAGCTCAACACCCTCTGTGGCCAGCAGGGCCACGTACTGCTTAATAAGGGCATTCTCCGGCTCGGTGAGGATACGGTAAAACTCCTCCTCGCCCAGGGCGTCAAGCTCCACCCGGACCGGGAAGCGGCCCTGGAGCTCCGGCACCAGATCAGAGGGTTTACTGGTATGGAAGGCGCCACTGGCAATAAAGAGGATATGGTCGGTCTTGACCATGCCGTATTTGGTGGTCACCGTGGATCCCTCAACAATGGGCAGTAAATCACGCTGGACCCCCTCCCTGGACACCTCGCCGGACGATGAGGAACCCGCAGCACCGCGGGAGGCGATCTTATCGATCTCATCAAGGAAGATGATGCCGGTCTGCTCAACGCGCTGCACGGCAAGGCGGGTCACCTTTTCCATATCAATGAGCTTTTCAGCCTCCTGTTTCTCCAGGAGAATCAAGGCATCTTTCACCGGCAGCTTACGACGCTCGCTCTTCTTGGGGAAGAGATTGGAAAACATATCCTTCATGGACGAGCCCATATTATCCATGGGCCCGGAGGAGAGAATCTCCACCATGGGCATGGCAGGGGCGGCCTGGTCGACGTCCATCTCCACCTCGCGCCCATCAAGCTTGCCCTCATCCAGCATGACCCGGAACTTCTCACGGGTGGGTGAGGCGGCCGGATCGTTGACATCAACCCCGGCAGTGGTGGGCGGAGGCGGCACCAGCAGATCCAAAACCCGTTCCCGGGCCATCTTTTTGGCCATTTGCTCCACCACCTCAGACTCCTCTTGCTTGACCAGGTTAATGGCAAGATCGGCAAGATCGCGGATCATGGACTCCACGTCACGGCCCACATAGCCCACCTCAGTGAACTTTGTGGCCTCGACCTTGAGAAAGGGCGAACGGTCGAGCTGGGCCAGACGACGGGCGATTTCCGTCTTACCGACACCGGTGGGGCCGATCATGATGATATTTTTCGGGGCAATCTCGTCACGCAGGGGCTGGGGCACCTGCTGGCGCCGCCACCTGTTGCGCAGGGCCACAGCCACAAAACGCTTGGCATCGGCCTGGCCAACGATAAATTTATCCAGCAGGGTGACAATTTCCTGGGGGGTGAGGGCTTTTATTTTTGGGCTCATACTTTTTCCACCACAATATTGGTGTTGGTATACACACATATAGAACCGGCTATCTCCATGGCAGCCCGGCAGATTCCTTCGGCATCAAGATCACTATGGGAAATCAAGGCCTTGGCAGCAGACTGGGCATAGACACCTCCGGAGCCAATGGCGAGAATGCCGTCATCAGACTCAATAACATCACCGGTGCCGGTGAGCAGCAGGGAATACTCCTCGTCTGCGGCAACGAGCATGGCCTCCAGACGGCGCAGCATCTTGTCTGTGCGCCAGTCCTTGGCAAGTTCCACCGAGGCCCGCATGAGATTGCCGTTAAACTGTTCCAGCTTATGCTCGAGCTTGTCAAAAAGGGTGAAGGCATCGGCCGTGGCCCCGGCAAAACCGGTGACCACCTTATTATGAAAGAGACGACGCACCTTGCGGGCCTCATGCTTCATGATGGTATTACCTAGGGAGACCTGGCCGTCACCGGCCATCACCACCTCGCCCCTATGGCGCACACAGATTATTGTTGTTGATCGTATTATTGGTTTTTCCATTTTCTTAAATGTCTTTAAAAAGGTTTTATTGAATGTGTTTTCACAGATGTGAAAAACGTAGCGAGCGACGGAAAGACAAGGTGCTGTGAAACAAATGCCCTTGGGGTACAAAAATGGATGAAAAAGCGGAGTTTACGAATGTAAATGAGCATTTCGGAGTCTCGCAAACTCGCTTACCTGAAGACATTTTTCCCTCGGTACCCCCTTGAGGGGTAAACGCAGTATTTCCTAGCGCAGTAGTTTTTCATGCTTTGGGATGGGCCTTGTCATACACCGCCATAAGATGGTCCACGGTCAGATGGGTGTATTTCTGGGTGGTGGAGAGGCTGGCATGGCCCAATAGTTCCTGCACCACCCGCAGATCAGCGCCCATCTCCAGGAGATGGGTGGCAAAGGAGTGACGCAGGGCATGGGGGGTAACCGGCGCTGTAATCCCGGCCCGGATCGCATAGCCCTGCACCATCCTCTCCACGGACCTGGTTGTCAGTCGTCCCCCCCGGTTATTAAGGAAAATGGCCTCCCCATCCACCTTCTTACCCTGCGCCCTCCTCTTGGCAAGGAGCAGGGCGCGCCTGTCGAGATAGAGGGTAAGGGCCTCAAGGGCCTGGGAGCCCACCGGAATGAGCCTCTCCTTTTTTCCTTTGCCGGAAACCTTAACCATTCCAGCGCCAAAATCAACCTGATCCACATTAAGATTTACAATTTCCGCCACCCGCATCCCGGTGGAATAGAGAAGCTCCAGCAGGGCCGTGTCGCGGCGCTGAAATTGATCCTGGGCCCCAGGTTCTTCCAGGAGGCTGAAAACCTCATCAACGCTTAAAAAAACCGGGATATGCTTGCCAAGCTTGGGCATGGAAACAGAGGCCGTGGGATCAACAGTAAGCACCTCCTGGCGGAGAAGATAACGAAAAAAGCTACGCAGGGCCGAGATCTTGCGGGCCACGGAATTGGCCTTATTTCTGCCATTCAGATAAAACACCCAGGCCCTGATGTCTTTGGCATCAAGACCTGCGAGCTTCTTATCGCCGCTAAAGGCCATAAACTCGCGAATATCACGCTGATAATTATCAACCGTATGGCCTGAGTAGCCTTTCTCCACGGTGAGCCAGGAGAGAAAAAGGGGCAGGTAGGTATCGCTTTTTTTTTGAGCCAAAGGTCATTCTCCCATTTTCCACTGATGCCAACTGTCATTTTGACGACCACTTGACAACTACCACAGCCATGATTTTTTTTAAACCGTTGCCAGCCATGGGTTATTCATTTATTATGGCAGCCTTTGTCACACAACCTATCAACGGGTAAGCTAATGGCCAGAAAAACCTTTGAAGATGCCCTTGAAAGGCTTGGAGAGATCACCCATGATCTTGAAAGCGGGGAACTCAGCCTTGAGGCCAGCTTAAAAAAATTTGAAGAGGGTATCAAGCTTGCCCAGTTCTGCAACAGCAAGCTTGATGATTGCCAGCACAAGGTCTCTCTTCTTCTCGAAAAAAACGGCTCTCTCACCGAGACCCCCTTTGACAGCCACGGTAATGGATCTTAAATCCTATCTTCAGACAAAACGTTCCATCGTTGAGCAGGCCTTGCAGGATGTCATGCTCAAACCCGAGGGACTGCTTGCCGACCATATCCAGGCCATGTCCTACTCCCTTTTTGCCGGCGGCAAACGGGTGCGTCCCATCCTATGTATTGCCGCAGCCGAGTCCCTGGACACTGACCTTAACGGCCTGCTGCCTGTGGCAACCACTCTGGAGTTTATCCATACCTACTCCCTGATCCATGACGACCTGCCAGCCATGGATAACGACGAGCTCAGGCGCGGCAAACCAACCAACCATATCGTTTACGGTGAGGCCGAGGCCATCCTGGCCGGTGACGGCCTGCTCACCATGGCCTTTGAGATTTTAAGTGATCCTGACCTAGGCACCCGGCTTGGCGCTGAAAAACAGCTTCGGCTCATCCACATCCTGTCCAGCGCTGCCGGCCCCCAGGGCATGGTGGGCGGCCAGGCCATTGATATTGCCTCAGAGGGTAAAGAGATACCCTTTGACACCCTGCGTTACCTTCACCGCTGCAAGACAGGCGCCCTGATCACGGCAGCCGTGCAGATGGGGGCTGTTCTCGGCAATGCCAACCAGGAACAATTCCAGGCCTTAACCGACTACGGTCGTAATATCGGCCTTGCCTTCCAGATCGTTGATGATCTACTCGATGTGGAGGGAACCACCGAACAGCTTGGTAAAAAGGCCGGTTCTGACGCCGCTCTCAAAAAGGCCACCTACCCTGCCCTTTTCGGCCTTGAAGAAACCAAAAAAAGGGCCCAGGCCGCCGTTGCTGCCGCCATCACGGCCCTGGAGTCATTTGACATGAAAGCAGATCCCCTCCGGGAGATCGCCAACTATATATATTTTCGTAAACGCTAGGAGCCTGCCGGACTTAGACATACATCCACTGCAGGTAAGCGCCAGACTCCGAATTCGAGAAATCGAGACTAAACCCTCGCTACGATTCTCTAAGTTCAATAGCCCCCTAGGCTTTTGAGGACCCTGATTTGACCATGACCTCTACAGTGTTACAAAAAGTCGATTCACCAGTCGATCTTCGTAAGCTCGCCCCCAGCGATCTTGTTCTCCTTGCCGAGGAAATCCGGACAAAGATTATTGAGACGGTTTCCAAAACCGGTGGCCATCTCGCTCCCTGCCTGGGGGTTGTCGAGCTCACCCTGGCCCTCCATTACGTCTTCAACACCCCTGATGACAAGCTGATCTGGGACGTGGGCCACCAGGCCTATGCCCACAAGCTCATCACCGGTCGCCGTGACCAGTTCCATACCATCCGCCAATATAAAGGGATCAGCGGCTTCCCCAAACGGGATGAAAGTCCCTATGATGCCTTTGATACCGGCCATAGCTCCACCTCCATCTCCGCCAGCCTGGGTATCAGTCTGGCCAAATATCTCAAGGGCGACACCGCTAAAACAATCGCCGTTATCGGTGACGGCTCCATGACCGGCGGTATGGCCTTTGAGGCCCTGAATCAGGCCGGTCACCTGGGCAAGGACCTCATCGTTATCCTTAATGATAATGAAATGTCCATCTCCCCCAATGTCGGTGCCCTCTCAAGCTTTTTAAGCCGAAAATTGACCGGCAAGACCATGGTCCGCTTTAAAAAGGATATGGAGAATTTCCTGAAAGGATTCCACGGTGTAGGGGACAATATCCTCCAGGTTCTCAAGAAGAGTGAGGAGAGCTTCAAGGGTTTCTTCACACCGGGCATGCTCTTTGAGGCCCTGAAGTTCGAGTACATCGGCCCCATAAACGGCCATGATATCGACGGTCTCATCGAGACCCTGGAAAATGTCCGTGACCTCCATGACGGCCCGGTCCTGGTCCATGTCCTTACCACCAAGGGCAAGGGCTATGCACCGGCCGAGAAGAATCCCGGTTCCTACCATGGTGTCGGCCCCTTTGACAAGACATCAGGCAAGGCGCTGCCCACCAATCCCACCCCCATCTCCTATACCCAGATTTTTGGCGACACCCTGGTGGAGATTGCTGAAAAAGATCCCAGGGTGGCGGCTATCACCGCTGCCATGCCGGCCGGCACCGGCCTGAGCAGATTTGCCAACCTCTTTCCGGAGCGATTCTTTGACGTGGGTATTGCCGAGCAGCATGCCGTGACCTTTGCCGCCGGTCTCGCAACCGAGGGCATCCTGCCGGTGGTGGCTATTTACTCCACCTTTTTCCAGCGGGCCCTGGACCAGATCATCCACGATGTCTGCCTGCCCAACCTGCCGGTGACCTTTGCCATTGACCGGGGCGGGGTGGTGGGAGATGACGGCCCCACCCACCATGGCATCTTTGACCTCAGCTTTTTCCGCTTCATACCCAATATGGTGCTCATGGCCCCCAAGGACGAGGCGGAGCTGCAGAACATGCTCTACACCTCCATCTTCCTGCCCGGCCCCTCAGCCATCCGCTATTGCCGTGGAAATGGCGAAGGCGTGCCCCTGCACAGCGAATTGACCAAGATACCCTATGGCAAGGGTGAGCTCCTGCGGGAGGGCACTGACATCCTTCTTCTGCCCATAGGCAACCGGGTCTACACTGCCCTGCAGGCCGCAGAGGGCCTGGAAAAACTTGGAATCAGTGCAGCCGTGATCAATCCCCGTTTTGTCACCCCCCTTGACGGGGATCTCATCTGTGAATGGGCCCAAGCCACAGGCAAGGTCATCACCATTGAGGATAATGTCAAAAAAGGCGGCTTTGGCAGTGCTGTCCTGGAGCTCTTTGCCCGCCGCAACCTCCATAATATCAAAACCACCATCCTCGGCTTCCCTGACAAATTCTTCGAACATGGCCCCCAGGAGACCCTCTGGCATCTCGCCAAGATCGACACCCCGGCCATTATCAACACTGCCCTGGAACTGATCGGCACCAAAAGATGAGCCTGTCAGCAACTCTATAAAAAAAGGCCCGTTTGCTTGTTAGCAAACGGGCCTTTTTTTATGTCTTTTGCCACGGTAAAAAATTATTTGATGGCATCAACCTTTTTGATCATGAGATCAGTCAAGTCAAGGGCGCTATCACCATAGACGATCATACTGGAGCGGGCCGCCACATCAGAGTCAATAATCATGGTGTACCCTTGACTCTTGCCATAATCTTTAAGGGCCATATCAAGCTTTTTAACAATGGGATCGAGAAGCTTTTTCTGCAACTCAGTCATCTCGTACTGGGCATCCTCGGCCTTCATCTTGAGATCACGGTCCAACGTTGCTGCTTTCCGTTTCTTCTCAGCCAGAACCTCGGCAGACCATACGGACTTTTTCTTGTCGATTTCCTTGGCCATGGCTTCAAGCTTGGCGCCTTCATTGGCAAACTTAGCCCTCAGTTCATCCTGCTTGGCGGTGAGATCTTTTTTGGCAAGCTGGCCATCCTTGCAGCCAAACAAGATACTCTGGACCGAGATAAAGCCGATTTTCGTAATGGCAGCCTGCACATCAACAAGGGAGGTGCTGACCACAAAAAGAGAACAAAAAAGTAAAAGAGAACATAATCTGCGCAGATTCATAAAAAAAGCTCCTTTTAAAAACTCATAAAAAAAAGCCGGGAACAAGGTTCCCGGCTTAATCAATCCACCCGTGGTCCAAATTTACTGGATCACAAAATCAGCACGCCGATTTTGTGACCATGAGTATTCATCATGACAATAGAGAAGGGGACGCTCCTCGCCGTAACTTACCGTGTACAGAGTGTCAGCAGAAACCCCAAGATTAATCATATATTTTTTGGCCGCCTGGGCGCGACGTTCACCAAGGGCAATATTGTACTCATTGGTGCCGCGCTCATCACAATTACCCTCAACGGTAATTTTCATAGCGCTGTTTGCCTTGAGAAAATCTGAATTTCCTTCGATGCGAACCTTCTGATCATCACGGACATTGGACTTGTCAAAATCAAAATAGATAGGCAGCAGGCCCTCATGGGTACGGCCTTCAGCTATTTTAAGATCAGTGCGTACAGAGGAGCCATCACCGGAATCGATGGGCTCATAGCTACCAGCAGTATCACCGGTATCACGAGTTGTTGAAGTGGTGCTGGTTGAGCTAGAAACTGAATCACCATTTCCTTCTGAATCGACAGACTGCTTAGCGCAACCAGTAGTGAAAAATGATACTGAGGCGATCAAACCAGTAACGCATAGAACGTGTAATATATTTCCTCTCATCAACTTTCTCCTTATTTAAAAATGGATTCTTTTCATTGCAAAACTAAAAATTTTTCTAGGAACTTTACGCTCCTCAAGGGAGGATATAAAAACATGAACTCCATTACCAGCAGAAAAGCCAGAAAAATATGTAACCACAGTAAAGAAAACTCCTCGGAAATTCAATGTTTTTTTTATTATTTAATTGTTTTACACATCTTCTCTTTCACTGCAATTGACTGATGTTTTTTTACGATTTTAGGGCAGGACATTGATGCGGCTTGTGTGATAGAGTATCATCGTATATCCACCTGAACATTACACCACAACACCCCATAACTCATTGGAATTATGAGCATACATTCTATAACAGACCAGGAAACAGCCCTCAAGGCCATGGTGGCCAAGAACAAATGGGGTACCTTTTTCGGCGTATCCCAGCAGACCCTGAATCGGGTCTGGGGCAACCTCACCGCCCCGGACGGCAACTCTGTTGTCTATATTACCATGGAGATCGGTGCTGACCTTGATGTCTTTCACCCGGTCCAAAAACATCTTCGCGATCTGGAGATCACCGACTCGACCAATTCCGTGTTTGACCATTACACCAAACTCTTCTTACACGGCCCCCAGAAGATCCCCAATTACGGGGGTGGCCTCGGTATCCTGGCCGGGGATACCCTCAAGAGTATGGCTGAGATGAAGATACCCACCGTGGCAGTCTCTCTGCTCTACCGCAAAGGCTACTTCTCGCAACTGGTTGATGCCCAGATCGGCCAGATATCCACGGCCACGGACTGGCAACCGGAAAACACACCATCACTCTACCTCCTCAAAGATCCAGAAAACCCGGACCTGCCGCTTGAAATAGAAATTCCCTTTTTCGATGACCATGACCGCAAGACCAGTGCCTATGCCAGGCTGTGGTTAAAGATGGAAATCAGTAAAAACCTTGACTTCTTTACCCCTGAAATTTTGCTGGACTACGCCATTCCCTCATCGCCAGACTGGATTAGGGATGCGGCTCAACATCTCTACGACAGCCGCACCGCCCAGTCAAAGATCATCCAGCGCCGCCTTCTTGGCGCTGGAGTTATCCCAGCCCTCCAGGCCCTGGGGATCACCTCCCATATCCTGCACCTCAATGAACAGCACGGCGTGGTCGTGGCCCTCCATCTTATTGTCGAGAAGTTGAAAGAAAAGCTCGGTGATGAGTATCAATTTATCGCCACAGATGATGACATCCTCCAGGCCGCACAATCCGTGGCCAAAAGGATCGTCTACACCATCCACACCCCGGTTAAGGCAGGGCACGATCGCTTTGACCAAAATCTCTACAACCAGTTCGGCCATGATTTCTGCCAGCGCATTCTCCATCTCCTCGCCCTGGATGAGGATGAAGGCCATCTCTTTAACTTCACGGCCTTTGCCATGCGGGTAAACCGGGCAACCAACAGTGTCAGCCGTCTCCACCGTGGCGTCACCCATAAGCAATTTCCGGAGTTTGCCCCGAAGATTACCGCCATCACCAACGGTGTCCACCACGCAACCTGGATCAGCGACGCCAAGGCGGATCTTTACAGCAATTTTAAGGAATTCGAGCACTGGCAGAAAAACCCCTTGGTCTTTAGTAACGCCCACCTTCTGATGGACCATCAAAGGTTCCGCTCCTATTTTGAACAGGCCTGGCAGCAGGACAATAATGCCCTGATCAGCCATGTTAACGACATGCTCCTGCGCCACCGCAAGATGATGCATGAGACCTGGATTGACCCCCCCAATTACCTCTCCCAGATTAATGACAATAATGTTCTGGAACCCGGCGTTTTCACCATAGGCTTTGCCAGGCGTTTTTCGACCTATAAACGGGCGGACCTCATCTTTTCGAACCTCGACACCCTGGCAAAGATCATCAATAACCAGAATAAACCCGTAAACTTTATCTTTGCCGGCAAGGCTCACCCGGCAGACGAACCGGGAAAAAGACTCATCCAGCAGATCCTGGATGTCCAGGAAGACCTCTATAAAAAAACCAATGGCCTGGCAAAACTCGTCTTTATTCCCGGCTATGACATGCTCATTGCCAAGCTTATGGTGTCAGGATCCCATGCCTGGCTCAACTCTCCCAAACGCCCCCTTGAGGCCAGCGGCACCAGTGGCATGAAGGCAGCCATGAACGGTGTACCAAACATCTCCACCATGGACGGCTGGTGGGCGGAGGGCTACCATGGCGGTCAGACCGGCTGGAAATTCGGCATCGAAACAGACGTTTCCGAATCATGCCTGAGCGAGACAGAATCAACCCTCCTCTATGAGGAAGACGCCGCCTCCCTCTATGCTATCCTGCCAGAGGTGCTCAACACCTTTTATGATAGTGAGCTGCGCCACCTCTATATTGATAGATGTATCAAGAATATTGAACTTAACATTCCCACCTTTAACACCCATCGCATGGCTGCTGAGTATGTGGACCGTTACGAAATTAAACTACAACCTGCTGTTGCAAAGCAGGTGAAGGCCCTCCAGCAGGCCTATATCAGTAACGACATTGACCTGTAGCAGCTATGGCGTCTATCACCGGCGATCTCATCAAGCTTGGCCAGGACAACTATTTTGATGTCATTATCCATGGCTGCAACTGTTTTTGCACCATGGGAGCTGGCATTGCCAAAACCATTAAAGATGTCTTCCCAGCTGCATACCAGGCGGACCTCGCCACCCCAAAAGGCGACCGCAACAAACTGGGCACCATATCCATGGCCCAGGTCATTCAGGGAGATCACAGCCTCTTTATAGTCAACGCCTACAGCCAGTATCATTCCGCAAGCTCCTCAGTCCAGGCCGACTACCAGGCGATCAGAGCGGCCATGCGCTCTATCAAAAAACAGTTTCACGGCAAAAAAATAGGTTACCCAAAAATCGGCGCCGGCCTGGCCGGCGGTGACTGGTCAGTCATTGCGGCGATCATCAATGAAGAACTGGCAGGGGAAGACCACAGCCTGGTCGTTCTCCCCTCCCGCCATCAATAATTTTTCTGCCCTGCCGTCAATCCCTTAAAGATTTCCCAGCATGGGCCGATACATCTCCTGATAGAGACAGTTGCCATTATCATTTTTCCAGGAGAACGCCATGGCCCTTTCCACCCTGTCAGCCCCAAATAGCCTCGGCCCTTACCCGACCACCAGCCAGCCCTTCAAGGTTTCCACCACCCAGGCCTACGCCGGTTTTGAGAAGGCATTTATCGACATCACCACCAGGGAGGGTGATAGCATCACCCTGCAGCGCAGCACCAGTCATACTGAGCTAAGCCAGAGTGTCCAGTGGCAAGACAACGCCTCCCATGGCATGGCCTTCAGTGGCCAATCCATCGATAGCCACAGTTTTTCCTATACCGTCCAGGGCGACTTGAGCGCCGAGGAGCTTAAGGACCTCGGCGAACTCTTTGATGCCTTAAGTTTTATAGCGGATGATTTTTTCCAG
>JAUVQZ010000126.1 GCA_030597865.1 Pseudomonadota bacterium
CTATCTGGGTGATACCCTGGCCAAGGTCGCCCATGAAAAGGCCGGGGTCATTAAAACGGCAGTGCCGGTGGTGAGCGGGGTCGGCGACGATGTCAGCCGGCAGGTGGTTATGGCCCGTTGCGCTGAGATGGGGGCTGAACTCAGGCTTCTGGGGCAAGAGTTTGATCATGGGGATGATGGTGACGGTGAGTGGACCTATCAAGGGGTGGACAGGGAGATATCCGGCCTCAGATGTGGGATGCGTGGCAATTACCAGCGGGATAACTCATCCCTGGCCCTTGCAGTTTGCGAAATCTTGGCTGATAAGGGCTGGCCCCTGGGCGATGATGTGATCCGTGACCAGATTGGCAAGGTGTTCTGGCCCGGCCGTCTGGAGTATTTTTGCCTTGACCAAAAGGGCAGGCAGGTTGCAGAGCAAGAGCTCCAGGAGAACGGCAGAAGATACCTCCTGGATGGCGCCCATAATCCCGCTGGCATGGAGAGCCTATGTGCCAGTCTGCGTGATCAATTTGACTACAGGCGCCTGGTGTGCGTCTGGGCAGCCATGTCTGATAAGGATATCGGCACCAGCCTGGCCACCATTTCTCCCCTCTGCGATGTCCTCATCCTTACCCGCCCTGAATCAGAGCGCTCTGCCACACCAGAGCAATTACGTGGCGCCCTTGGCCCGTTTAATGGTGAAATTTATGAGGACCTTAGGATGGAAGATGCCCTGGAGAGGGCCAGGGCCATGGGGGCCAGGGATGGCCTCATCCTGGTTGCCGGTTCGCTCTACCTGGTGGGCGCGGCCCGCAGCCATCTCTTGGGGGAAATGGTCTGATGGCTGAGAATTTTTATTTTGATGGCGTTGATGAAGGCCTTATCCGTCAGGAGCGGGACAAGGCCCGCAAGTTGCGCAAAAGCGGCTGGTGGCAGAAGAAGATCAGCAGCGGTATCTGTCATTTCTGCGGTGGCCAGTTCAGGCCCAAAGAGCTGACCATGGATCACCTCACCCCCCTTGGCCGGGGTGGGACAAGCAATAAGGGCAACCTGGTTGCTGCCTGTAAGGCGTGCAATAACAAAAAGAAGAATCTGCTGCCCTACGAATGGGATGAGTATATGGAGACCATTCGCCAGGATAGCGAGAAAGAGTAATCACCTGTTTTTTTAACAGGCGCAGCCCTTGGCCGATTCCTCGGTGGCCTCCAGTTCACCGGCCTGGCCCATACAGATGCCGATCTCCCGTGCGGTTTTCACCCTATTGCCATCCTGCGGCACCTTTTTTCTCTTCTTTATGGCCTCTTCCAGGGACACGGAGGTCATGGAGTCCCCGGCCAGGGCGACCATCTGATCAAAATTTCCCTCTTCAGCAAGACGGACGGCCATGGCCCCGAAACGAAGGGCCAGCAGCCTGTCAAAGGTGGTTGGTGAACCACCCCGCTGGAGATGGCCTAGAACCAGAGAGCGGGTATCCTTACCGGTCCGGGCACTGATCTCCTTGGCAACCCACTCCCCGATACCGCCAAGCACCTTTTCTGCCCGGCCGACCTCGCCATCTCCCTTATGGATCACCTTCTGGTTATTGGCCTTGGCCCCTTCCGCCACCACGACAATGGCGTAGTCCTTGCCGTGTAACTCATTGTCATCAAGTTTTTTACACACCTCGTCCATGTCAAAGGGGATCTCTGGGATCAGAATAATATCGGCTCCACCGGAAATTCCGGAGTTCATGGCTATCCAGCCGGAATCACGGCCCATGACCTCCACCACCATCACCCGGTCGTGGGACTTGGCCGTGGAGTGGAGTTTGTCCAGGGCCTCAGTGGCGGTTGATACGGCCGTGTCAAAGCCAAAGGTGAGTTGGGTGGCCTCCAGGTCATTGTCAATGGTCTTGGGGACGCCGATGACGGGCATGCCCTTTTCCATGGCAAAACGGTGGGCGATTTCCAGGCTGCCATCGCCGCCAACGGCAATATGGCAGCCGAACCCCATGCGTTTAAAGTTTTTCATGACCCGGTCGGAAACATCGTGGATCTCAACCTCCCCAGCCAGATTTTCGATGGGCATGGCAAAGGGATCCCCTTTGTTGGTGGAGCCGATGATGGTGCCGCCGGTGGAGGTGATATCAGCCACCATCTCAGGGGTCAGGCGGACCATTTCATCAAGGTTTAAAAGACCGAGATAACCACTGCGACTGCCATAGACCTCCCAGCCCCGGGCATGGGAGGCCTTTACCACGGCATAGATGACGGCATTAAGCCCTGGGGCATCACCACCGCCGGTTGAAATCACAATTTTTTTCATAGTAATCACCCGGAGCACATTTTATGTGAATGAGAAATTGATGGCCTCGCAAAAAGCAATGTACGGCCACCGGCACAGTGCCTATTCTGTTGATTTAACGTCGCATTGTTTTGACGCGGCCGACTTTTTACGGGGGCATCAAAAAATGATAATGGCTAAGGAAGGATCTTCTCTGCCAAGTATAGGCAATGGTTGCCGGTCAGACAAACCTTTAAAAAAATAATAACGTTTTGTCCAGGTCATCTGGTTGACATTGTTTAAGTTTTCTCTTAAGTTCCTGAGAATTGCTAAAAGGGGGGTTGATTCTGGCGGACAATTGTTTATTGTATGTCATTATTGATTGCGACGAATGTGTTGCTTGTGACAACTTTCTTTTGTTGTTTTAGACGATAAAAAAAATATGAATGTGCCATGGTTGGCAATCATAGGAGGATTTCATGTTAAAGATTACTGATAAGGCTATTGAGAATCTAAAGTCCTATCTGGAGCAGAACAGTATTGAATCTGCCATCCGGATAGCGATGATGCAGGGCGGCTGAGCTGGCCCTTCATTGGGATTGGCTCTGGATGAGCCAAAAGATAATGACGAAGTCGTTGACCAGGAAGGACTCAAGTTTCTGGTTGAAAAAGGGTTGCTGGTTACCTGCGGTGAAATCCTCGTTGATTTTATGGAAGCAGGGCCCCGTTCCGGGTTTTCCATCACCTCAAAAATTCCCTTGGCAAGTAGTGGCGGTGGTTGCAGCAGCGGCTCATGTAGCAGCGGTTCCTGCGGTTAAAGCTGAGTTGAGCGGCTTGTCCGCTCTTACGAAACTTATACCCCTCAAGGGGGTACTGAAAAAGAGTGCCCTTGCGGTATAAGTTGTAATACCGTTTTCTTTTTTGCATAAAAAACCCGGCCTGATTACAGGCCGGGTTTTTTTATGGGATTTCTTGGTTGGTCAGCCCTTGGCATATTGCATCCTGCCATTCCTCTATCTGTTCCCTGTAAAGCTTGGCATCAGACTCCATCCCGCACGACCTGCAGGTTACCGTGCCGTTTGCTCAGCGCCCCTTGAGCGTGGCCCGTTCACCACAAAAGAGGCATTGTAAAGAGTCTTCCAGGCTGGGTGTTGTCTGGGCTTCATCTCGTTTTTTCATGTCCTGAAGGGGTATAAACAAAAAAAGGCATTTAGGCAAAACCTGAATCCCTTTTGATGTCTAAATGGGGTGTGTCGTCAGCCATAGAGCATGTTTTTTCCATAAACCGTACCATTCTACCATTGTGATGGGTGGGCCCGGGCAACAGTAGGGTGGACAGGAAATCTGATTGCCTCTGGGCATGCAAGGGGGAGGCTTACGGGTTTTTTTAGGAAGTTGTGGTTTTGGCCTCTGGCAGCAACAGGTGCGGCCACCTGGGAAATACAAAAAAATGACCTTGGCAGTCGTTTACGAGTCTAAGATTTCCCGGATTTTTTTGGCGAGGTCCATTGGCAGAAGGGGTTTGTTTATAAAATTTATGCCTGGTTCAAGCACACCTTTATGGGCGATAACCTCATCCGTATAACCTGACATATAAAGAACCTTGGTGCCTGGTCGTGTTTTGGCGAGAGTATCAGCCAACTGACGGCCGTTTATGCCCGGCATGATGACATCTGTTAAGAGCAGATCTATTCTCTCCGGTGTCTGCTTGCTGATCTCCAAGGCCTCCTCTCCAGAGGCAGCTCCCAATACCCGATAGCCGAGAGGTGGTAAGACTCGGGCGACAAGATTAAGGATAGCTGGTTCGTCCTCTGCCACTAAAATTGTCTCTGTGCCGCCCTGAATTTCTATCTCTTCTGCTTGATCTATTGGGGGTTCACCTCCAGGGACTATCGGCAGATACACCTTAAAGGTTGTGCCGTTACCCGGCTCGCTGTAGACAAAGATATGGCCTTTGTGCTGCTTGACGATGCCGTAGATGGTGGCAAGTCCGAGTCCGGTCCCTTTGCCGAGCTCCTTGGTGGTGAAAAAAGGCTCGAAAATTTTCTTTTGAACCTCATGACTCATGCCCATGCCGCTATCTGTGACCGTGAGCACGGCATGGTGACCGGACTCGACATCCTTATGGCTTTTTGCATATTCTTCATCAAGGTTAACGACTGCCGTTTCAATAAGTAACGAGCCACCATCGGGCATGGCATCCTTGGCATTGATGGCCAGGTTCATCAACACCTGGTCGAGCTGACCAGAATCAGCCTTTATCTTTCCCAGTGGTTTATGGAGGTGGAGCTCCAGTTGGACATCCTCGCCAATGAGTCGCCCTAACATCTTGGCAGCATTTTCAACAATATCGTTAAGATCCACCTCCTGTAACTTCAGAACCTGTTTGCGGCTAAAGGCAAGGAGCTGACGGGTGAGTCCTGCAGCCCGCAGGCCCGCCTGATGAATGGCCTCAAACTCTTCTTTGAAGGGGGCATCCGGGCTGCTGTTCATCAGGGCCAGTTCGCTATAGCCGATAATGGTGGTCAGCAGGTTGTTGAAGTCGTGGGCCACGCCGCCGGATAGGCGGCCGATGGCCTCCATCTTCTGGGCCTGGAAGAATTGGGCCTCAAGATTTTTCTGGGCGCTGATATCCTTGGCTACATGGATGACCCCCTCAAAGTCGCCGTTGTCGCTAAAGATGGGGGAGGCAGAGACCAGGAAGGTCTTGTTCAGGTTGGGATGGTGGATCTCCGCCGTGTGCAGGCTATAGTCATGGCGGGCCTTGGCCTCCGGACAGCCGGCACAGGGGGAGGGCTCACCCCGGAACACATCGTAGCAGTATTTGCCGATTAACTCCTCAGGGGCAACACCGAGGATTTCCCTGGTGGCCTTGTTGGCCCTGATAATGCGCATCTCAGCATCGTGAATGGTGACAATGTCGCCCATGGCGTCAAAGGTCCGTTCCCAGGCCTCGCTGGCCTGTTGGGCGGCAATTTCAGCTCTTTTTCGGGCCGTGATATCGTCATAGTTCTGGACCGTGCCCAAGAGCTTGCCATTGGCATCATAATAGGGGGCAGTGGTGTGCAGCACCCATATTGTCTTGCCATCGAGACGTTTGATCTCCATCTCGATTTCCACATGCTCCTCACCGGCCAGGATCTGTTTAAAGCAGCAGGCCGGGGTGTTGGCACGGGGGCAGGAGATGTTTTCAAAACATTTTCGTCCCACCCCCTCATCCCGGGAGATGTCGGCCAGACGGGCAAAGGCCTGGTTATAACGGACGACCTTGAAATCGCGGTCCACCACCTGCATGCCGCTGGAGCTGGCCTCAAAGATCTGGTTCATGTCGTGATAGGCCTGGCGGGCCTCCTTTTCCGCCCCTTCACGGACAACGACTTCCTCCTGCAGCTTGCTGTTCACCCCATGGAGGGCCTCGGTCTGGGCCTGGACCATTGCCTCCAAATTTTCTTTATAGGCCTGGAGCTCGCTGGCGGTCTGCTGGTGGGAGTCACTCTCCTCCTGGAGCCTGTCATGGGCCAGGGTTAGACGCCTCTCAATCCTGCCCATAAAGAGGAAGAAGGCGCTGCTGCAGACCACAATGATGCCCCCTGTTATGAGCAGTATACTCATCATTGTCCGCCTCAAGAGGCTAAGCTCGGCGCTGATGTTATGGACAACAAAGATACCGCCCATGGCCTGGCCGCTCACATCAAGAAGCTCAATAACCCCGGCGCAAAATTGCTGGGCGGCTCCCCTTGAGGTTATGAGCTTGTTGCTGTGCTGTTCATGGGGCAGGTTTATATAGGCCAGGAGGCCCTCTGGGATGTCGACAATATCTTTGCTGATGATAAGCACATGGCCAAAACGGTCCCAGTCGGTTGGGTAGCCCAGCATGGCCATGCCCTGCTCCCAGCTGGGCCGGTCAAGGTGGACCTTGTCAATGCCGACAAAGAGTCTGAGATCAAGGGCCTTTTCGACCTTGGCAATAATAGTGGGGAGATCTATGCCCAGCTCCAGGTAGCCGATGACCTCCTCTCCCTGGCGCCAGGGCAGGACATGACGCAGGGTCACGGTGCCCAGGGGGCCCAGCTCCAGGCCAGAGGCTGGTTTGCCGGTTTGCGCAGCCGTGATCATGGTGTGGCGCTGGATGATATCGCCATATCGGGCCGGTTTATGGACCCGCAGAAAGCAGCTCTGGTCCAGACCAATAAAGTAGAAATGACTGATGCTAAACTGGGAACGCATCTTCTCAAAATAAGGAGATGCCTGCGTGAGGAGGGCCTGACGGTCCTGGCTGAGCCAGGCCTGCTGGAGAGAGGCACTCTTTGTGACGGAGGCCAGGGTGGCCTCAATTATACGAGTCTCCTCCTCGAGGAAATGGGGCAGCACCTGCTCTATCTGGGCCATACGTTCCCGGCCCTCCTTGTCGATATGGAGGTGCTGGAGTCGATAGACGATAGCTGTGGTAATCACCATGATCACGAGAACCATGAGGAGTACGGGGATGAAGATTCTCTTTCTGATTTTGGTATCGTTACTGGTCACAACTTTGCCCCTACAATGAGGAGAAGCTCTTCATATTTTTGTTTTGCCAAACAGTTGGCCTTGTCTTTTAATAATAGGAGCTATTGTTGGTCGTTGCAAATTTTATTGCTCTATTCGCGCTTGTCCGGTTGCCAGGCGGCAAGGCCTTTGGTCTCTCCACCATGACCTTGCCCGTGGCCATGTCAAAGGTAACCTTTCTCTTGCTCGTTCCACCGGTATCCAGCGCTTGGACTGTAAGGCCTTCCTGCTGGAGGGCTCGATGGGCCGCCTCATCATTCATGGAACCAATGGCAAAGAGAGGAGGCTTGTTATCCTGCGTGGCAAACATCTCTGCCCCTCCAAATATTTTGACCTGGAGATCCTGGCGGGAGCTGTTGTGCCTGGCGAATTGTCTGAGCATGACCTGCACGGCACACGCCACATGCTTGCCCGGCTTGCAGCAGTCGGCATGGCACTGCCGATCCAGGCATTTGGGCAGGGCGGCATGACATATTGCCCCGAGCCGCTGCCTGGGGTCATAGATGGTGATGGCGATACAGGAACCAAGCACCGTAACAATGGAGGCGGGTGCCTTGCCGAAAACCACATCGCCAATACCAAGAAAATGAGACTGCACTGCCCGGTTTTTCATGAAAGGCCCCCCTGTTTTTGATAGATGGTGGGCAGAAAATGGTTAAAGGGTACATCCATGCCACTGAGACTCTCGGAGTGGCCGATGAATAAAAAGCCACCTGGTGCCAACTGCTTGGCAAAACGATGCATCAGGGCGGCCTGGTCCTCCTTGCTGAAATAGATGAGGACGTTGCGGCAGAAGATGATGTCCATCTTCTCTCCAATGCCAAAGGCGTCGTCCATGAGGTTGATGCGTCGAAAGGTGATTGCATTGCGGATCAGGGGCTTAAACTGGACGAGACTCCTGGAGTCGCCCTTACTCCTTAAGAGATATTTTTTACGGAGTGACAGGGGCACGTCGCTAACCCGTTCCTCAGCGTAAATGCCGGACCCGGCCTTTTTGAGGACCTTGGTGCTGATATCACTGGCCAGAATGGAGAAGGGCAAGCTGCGGTGACGATCACTATGCTCCCTAAGGGTCATGGCCAGGGTATAGGGTTCTTCGCCGCTGGAACAGGCGGCACTCCAGATCCGGACGGTCTGATCCCCTTGCTTTCTCCTATTCCCCAAAAGCAGGGGGATGATCCGCCCGGTAAGGGTCTCAAAATGATTTGCCTCCCGGAAAAAGTCGGTCTTAGTGGTGGTGATGGCATCCACCATATGAACAAGTTCGGTATTCCGCCCCTGGGGGCTGAAGACAAAATCAACATACCTGTCCAACGAGGCAACCCCCACCTGGCGCATTCTTTTTTGAAGGCGGCCGTTGAGCATTCTTTTTTTCGAAGGCGGCATTTTTATGCCGTAGTTGTCCTGGATAAAGGAGGCCACCTTCAAAAACATCTGTGGAGAGAGTGATTGATTTTCCATAACCAAGGGCGTATTAACTCCGCTAAGTGCTGTAAACATTTCCTTAAACATCAACCTCGATCTCGTTACCGCTCTCCGCAAGCAGGGTC
>JAUVQZ010000182.1 GCA_030597865.1 Pseudomonadota bacterium
CGAGGCAGGACAGGAGGTATAAGAGTGATATTAATAAGCCCCTTCTGGGGCCAAGGAGAGAGAAGACGAAGAGGGGAAAGGTGTAGCTCCAGAGAAAGGCAGTGCCTGCAATGCCGCCGCTGATAAAGAGATAGAGGTACAGACAGTACATGATACTGATACCTGTATAGATACAGGTGTAGAGGTGTCCTTTGCTGGCCAGGAAAAAAAGAAGAGCGATCAGTAATAAGGCAGCGAGGAAATCAATGCTGGCGAGCAGGGGATTGTCCTGGATAAAGGCAAGGGCACCAAGCAGGATGAGGAGAAGAATGCCGGCAAGGGTGATGCCATACATCATTCCTGTTTTCCTCGCCCTATCATCATCCACGGCGCTGGTGGCAAGCAGGCGCTGCTGGATGGCGGTAATATGGGGCTGAAGAAAGCAAGGGATAGGGGGCATGGGGGAAGTTCCTTTAGGCTGTGGCGTCCGTATAACTACCGGGTGCATCCATTTTTTGTATCGTGTTGCTGCCAACATGTAAATGATTTTTTGGGGTGAGATGCCAAAAGGAGGTGTTGGGGGTGCTGATGAGTGTCTCGGTGGATCAAGAACCGCCCTTCGACAGGCTCAGGGCACCGCCTTCGACAGGCCAGGGCATGCCTGGGGTTGTCAAAGGCGTTTCGACAGGCTCAACGGACGGTATTCTGGACCCTCGGGCCCTGGGCCTAAGGGCGGTGTTACTACCCGCACCCTGAGCCTGGCGAAGGGCGGTTATCTCGTGGGCGGGGCAATCCATCAGGGAAGAGGGGCAGGGGGCGGTCAGTGCTTTGCCCCTGGCGAGTTTACATCTGGTCCGGGGAGGAGAACATGAAACGGTTACGGCCCTGGGCCTTGGCGGCGTACATGGCCATGTCGGCATTTTTCATCAGAGTATCAGCACCGGTGAGTTCCGCAGAGGAGAGGGAGATGCCGATACTGACCCCCAGGACGCATTCATTTTCATGGATAAGAAATGGCCGGCCAATGGAATCGAGGATCTTGGTGGCCACCTTCATGGCGTCACTGGCGTTGTGGACCCTGCTCAACAGGATGGTGAATTCATCACCTCCCACCCTGGAGACGGTATCGGTATCCCGCACAGTCTCCAGCAGGCGCCGCGCCACCTCCTGGAGGGCGAGATCACCGGCCTGATGGCCATATTTATCATTGAGGGGTTTGAAATGGTCGAGATCAAGATAGAGCAGGGCAAAGAGATGGCCATAACGTCTGGCATCGTTCACGGTCAACTGCAGGCGGTTAAAAAAAAGATTGCGGTTAGGCAGGCCGGTGAGCCTGTCAAAATTGGCAAGAAACTCCAGCTGCTCCCGTTGTTCTTTCAGTTCGCTGATGTCATGGGCCAGGCAGGAGATACCCTGCAGGGTGCCGTCGGGCAGATACAGGGCGCTGGCAGAAAAAAGAACCGGGATGGTCTGCTCGTCTCCGGTGATATAGAGGGCCTCAAGATTGGTCACCGCCTTGCCCTCCAAAAGCCCCAGGAAGAGAGAGTTAGCCACTGACTCCTCATGGTGTCTAAAGATGTTTTGGAAAGGGGTAGCCGTTAGCTCCTCCTCTGCTAGGCGGAGCAGGCTCAGGGTGGCATGATTCACTGTCTGGATGGAAAGATCTGGATTAAGAATAATCAGGGAGTCGGACATATTGTTAATAATATTGTCCACATAGTCCCGGGAGACGGTTATATGCTGGAGCTCACGGGTCATCTGCCAGAAGGAGGTTGCCAGCTCGTGGATCTCATCCCCCTTCTGGTTGGCCGGCGGTTTTTCCACGGTTCTGCCGCGGCTGAAATCATTGATCATCTTTTTGATATTGCCCAGGGGGGCAATGATTTCCTTATTGGCCAGCCAGTTAATGACCACGGTGGTAATGATGAGAAAGAGAATGAAGAGGACGTGGAGTAGACGGGTGTAAAGATCAATACGCTGGTTATTCTTCTCAAGGTCGGTGACGATCATCTCTTGCAGCATGCCGGTAACGTTCTGGAAGTCGGCATCAAGGCCGGCCCGCAATTTGCCAAGCTGATGCACCTCCTTGCGGGCGGCAAAGATATCGACCATCTGCACTGCCTCCATATAATACTGGGAGGCCAGGGTAAAATAAACGGTATAATCGTCCCGCAGGGAAAGGATGCGGGGGTAGAGATCGTTATGGCTGGCACTGGCCAGCCGTACCAGGTCATTAAGCAATACCGTGATCTGGTTGTGGTGCATATTGGCCTGTTGGATCTCTCCCGCATCACCGGTGAGCAGACCGTTTTCGTAATCTTCGCTCTGGGAGTTGAAAAGGCTGTGAACAAGAATTCCTTTCACAGAGAGGGGGAGGTCGGCCTTTTGGACGTGGCTAATGGAGATCTTGGTCTGGTGATTAACCCAGGTGGTGGCCAGGGTGGCAATAAGGTAACTGAGCAGGGCCACGCTGACGCAGGCCCATATTTTACTGCGAATATTACCAATGATATTCATACCACAACCTACTGAGAAACTTGGACAACCTTCACTGCCGGTGTTACTGCCTCCGGGCTGATATAGCCAAGGCCGTTGATATGGGCAGAAACAAAATCCACGACCTCACGGTCCGTCTTGACCGTGGGCGGCGGCATACCCTGACCGCGAAACAGCATCTTCTTGCGGAAGATTAAATACTGGCGGGGAGATCTTTTCAGAACAGTATAGCTGAAAGAGTCATAAATTTTTGGGTTTTCATTAATCACCACGGCAATATTCCCACCGTCAGGCCAGCGCCGCTTCCTGTTTAGAAAAATAAGTTCAGCATCCTGGCGGCTGATGGTTGTCACAGCATTGTCGGCATGGGCCACCAGCACAAAATCAGCACCGGCCCGGCACTCCATAGGGCCTGCGACAAAAAAACACAGTATGCAAAAAAGCCCACCTATGTATTTTCTGATCAGCAATCCTATGCCTAAAAATTAAAGGTAAGCTTTAGGGCGCCATACTGCCAATAACGATTAGCACCCTCTGGATTAAAATAGCTCATGTAAAAGGCGGTGCCGTCAATAATATGCCACTCGGCCTTGAAGGTCCAGCTGTCAGTAATGTCGTAGCGCAGGGCACCAGCCAGGTCCTTGCGCCAGGGGTAGAGATTTCTGGACCCCACCGGATCATGCCGATTATTCTTGAGGCGATAATACTCATCATAGAGCACGGAGAAGGTCAACTCCTCCATGGGAGAATAGCTCAACAGGAAATAAAAGGCACGGGAGGTGCCATCAAGGGTGGTGAGCCCGAATTGGGTCTGGCGGCGGTCAGTCTCGGCATACTCAGCGGTCAGGCTCCACTTCCGCCAACTGTACTCAAGGGAGGCGACAATTTTACTCCTGGTTTTGTCAGTGGTGATCACGGTGTTGTGAATTCTGGCCTCATCATCAAGGCCCAGGAATGTCAGCGCCGCCCGCAGTCCTTCAAGGGAGCTGTTGTAAAAAAGGGCGCCTCCATAGAGATAATCATTGTCCCTGGTCAGGGCGTCCACATTCAGATTCTCCCCTTCTTCAGCATCGTAACGCAGGGCAATCTCAGCAACCGCCAGGGTGGCGAGGGAATCATCATCATAATCAATACGGCCGCCAAAGAGCTGGTAGTCGACATCGCCCCATTTACCAAGGGGAAGATTGCCATACATCTCTCCACCCCAATGGGCCTGCCAGGAATCACGACGGGTCTCGTCATAGATGGATTGCGGCAGAAAGATGAGGGGGCGCAGGAAATCAGAATCGCGCTCCATATTATAAAGGCCCATGGCCATCTTGATCTTGCCCAGACGCATGCCAAGGGGGTCAGCAAAATGATACTCAGCCACCAGCCAATCGGAGCTGATCTTGCCGTTGTTGGATTCGGAAAAATGGCAATAAAGGGCCTGGCCTCCTATGCGAAACTTATCAGTGAGCTGGGCATTGATATTGAGACCGATTTCACGGAACTCAAAGAGGCCTTTTTCGGTATCCCCGAGGAACTTATTGTTATTGGTGTTCAGGTAGCCCTGGGTAAAAAAGCCGTGCACCTGTACCCTGTCACCCAGGTCAATGGCCCAGGTGGATGCGGGCAGAAGTAGAAACAGCAAGACAGCAAGGTGGAAGACCTTGGTCTTGACAGGTAGGGGGTGGGAAAACAACATCAGGATTCCACTCGCTTTAGATGATAATCCGTAATTTTTTTACGGAGGGTGGTGGGTGAAACATCAAGGGTGCTGGAGGTGTGGGTAATGTTCCAGTTATGCTCGACAAGCGCCTGGCTGATATACGTCTTCTCCATGGAGGCCAGGGTGCCGGTGACAGGCAGACCAGCCTGCTCCTGGCGGGCCCCCTGTGGCATGAGCAGATCATCAACATCGATCTCATGGCCATGGACCATGACCATGGCCCGGGTCAGGGTATTTTCAAGCTCCCTGACGTTTCCCGGCCAGTTGCAGGCCTTAAGCTTCTTGCGCCCGGCAGGGCTGAGACGGAGTGGCTGGCGCCCCATCTTGTAGGCAATTTTGGCCAGGAGGTGCTCGGCCAGCAGGTCAACATCACCCCGCCGTTCCCGCAGGGGAGGCACCTCGACACTCACCACGTTGAGCCGGTAAAAAAGGTCCTGTCGAAAGGTACCCTCCTTGATCATCTCCTCAAGATTGCGGTGGGTTGCTGCGACGATGCGGGCCTGAAGGGGCGTGGTCTTGAGTCCCCCGACCCGAACAAACTCTTCCTCCTGGAGAACCCGCAGCAGTTTACTCTGCAGATCAAGGGACATGTCGCCGATCTCGTCAAGGAAGACCGTGCCCTGGCCGGCAAATTCAAGCTTGCCCTCCCTGGCCTGGTCTGCGCCGGTGAAGGCCCCCTTTACATAGCCGAAAAGCTCGCTTTCAAGGAGGGTAGAGACAAAGGCCGAACAGTTGATGGCCACAAAGGGATGCTCCGGGGCCGTGGCCTCATGGAGGATGCGGGCCACCACCTCCTTACCCGTGCCTGACTCGCCCTTGACAAGGACCGTGATCCGGCTCCGGGCCAGGCGGCCGATCTGCTTATGGATTTCGACAATTTTAGGATCGGAACCAATCATTTCCAGGGGAAAGGTCTTTGGGGCCCCTTGGTCGCCATCGCCCTGATCCCCCTTCTCCTGAACAGATTCAACCTTGGCGGCCATCTGTAAAAGTTCATTGAGATCCAACGGTTTTCGTAGATAGTCAAAGGCGCCGTCACGCATGGCCTCAACGGCCTCACTGTTTTCCGTGTTGCCGGTCATGATAACCACCGTCACATCAGGCTGTACAGCAAGAATAGCACGGAGCGCCGTCAGGCCGTGTTCATCCGGAAGATTGAGGTCCAGGAGCACCAGGTCAGGAACCACCTCCTCCAGGGCAATCATGCCATCCGAGACATTATGGGCCACAGCGACCTGATGACCTTCCGCCTTGAGCTGGATCTCAAGGGACCTGGCCAGGGCCAGATCGTCATCGATGATAAGAATTTTGATCATTAGTTTTTAATCCTTGAAAATGAGTGAAAAGCTTGCGCCCCCATCGGGATTATTTTTTGCAAGAACCGATCCGCCCTGGTAGTCCATTACTTTTTTCACATTTGCCAGACCAAGGCCGGTGCCTAGCTCTCGGGTGGTGTAGAAGGGCTGGAATACCTTTTCCATCTGCTCCGGGCGTAGGCCGGGCCCGGTATCCACCACCTGGATCATCGCAACCCCATCAGCTCCGGCAGGGCGGCTGCCGCTGATAATGACGACACTGTTGGCCTCTGACCACTGGATGGCATTACCAACCAGATTGATCAAGGCCCGGCAGGAGTTTTCCCTGTCCGCCTGAAAGAGGAAGTCCTGGAGCCTGTCCTCCACCCTAAGATCGATTTTTTTCTTGTCCGCCTCCGGCCTTACGGTGGTCAACACC
>JAUVQZ010000110.1 GCA_030597865.1 Pseudomonadota bacterium
TACATATCCGCTATCGAATCTCCCTGGAGCTTATCATACAAGAAAAACCCATTGTCCTGATCAATGTCGGAAGCCATGGGGAAGTTTATTAACATCTTTGCCTGACGGGGAATCGTGGCCGTATGGAAGGTGTTGAGGCACAGGTAGAGGGGGCGAATTTTAAGAAGTATATAAACGTCCCATGACTATCCCGTCACATTCTTAACTTTTTCTTGACATAAATCCCCAACTAACTATAAATAGCCCAGCGAAAATGAATAATGGTTCATTAGGTTTTAGGGCCATTTTTTTCGGATGCGAGATTTTATTTAAACGAAGCGCCAACTTACACGCTTGCACGCTCCTGTTAGTGGTTTTGCAGGTATGAGCTGAAACGTAAAAAAGGGCGCGCCATATCTTTTAATTTCCATTTTAAGGAGACCGTTCAGATGTCAAAATTAGTAGCCCCCCATGGTGGTAAAGGACTGGTTTGTGCCCTGTTACATGGCAACGAGCTTGAGGCTGAGATCGAGAAAGCAGCCGGAATGAAAAGAATTGACGTTAGTGCTCGCGCTAAAGGCGACCTGATCATGATGGGTATTGGTGGTTTCTCTCCCCTTGATGGCTTCATGAAAAAAGCTGACTGGAAAGGCGTTTGTGAGAACTTTCAGATGGCGGACGGAACCTTCTGGCCTGTGCCCATAACCCTCGATGTTGCCACTGCTGAGGCCGATGCCATCAGCGAAGGCGAAGAGGTTGCCCTCTATTCCGATGGCGAGCTCATGGCCACCATGCAGGTTGCCGAGAAGTATGAGATGACCGATGCTGACAAGAAGTGGGAATGCGAGAAGGTCTTTAAGGGCGAAGGTGAAGAGTCTGAAGGTGACAACTTCTGGAAGATCGCCCCTGCAGATCATCCTGGCGTTATCATGGTTCAGAACCAGAAAGAGGTTAACATCGCCGGTCCTGTTAAGGTTCTTTCCCAGGGCGAGTACCCAGCCGAGTATAAGGGTGTTTACCTGACTCCTGCTGAGACCCGCGCCATGTTTGAAGAGCGCGGTTGGGCCAACGTTGCTGCCCTTCAGCTCCGTAACCCCATGCATCGCTCCCATGAGTATCTGGCCAAGATCGCTGTTGAGGTTTGTGACGGCGTGTTGATCCATTCCCTCATCGGTAACCTCAAAGCCGGCGATATTCCTGCTGATACCCGTGTTAAGGCCATTGATATCCTTATCGAGAACTACTTTGTTAAAGATAACGTTATCAACGCCGGTTATCCCCTTGATATGCGTTATGCCGGTCCTCGCGAAGGTCTGCTCCACGCCACCTTCCGTCAGAACTACGGTGTTAACAACATGCTGATTGGTCGTGACCACGCTGGTGTTGGTGACTTCTACGGTCTGTTCGAGGCCCAGGAAATCTTTGACCGCATCCCAACCACCGGTGACGCTGGTAAGGACCTGCTGTGCCGTCCCATGAAGATCGACTGGACCTTCTACTGCTCCGAGTGTGATGGTATGGCTTCCCTTCGTACCTGCTGCCATGACAAAGAGTCCCGCGTCATTCTTTCCGGTACCAAGCTGCGTAAGGCCCTTTCCGAAGGCGCTGAGATCGTTGATCATTTCGGTCGTAACGAGGTTCTTGATCACCTCAAACTGTACTATGCAAGCCTGACCGAGAAGGTTGAGGTTAAGATGCAGGGCGCCGCTTCTGGTGAGTCCATGTAATAAACCAGCGTTTAGCTGATTTTTACTGCATTAAAAAAAAGGGGAGACGTCTTTATGACGTCTCCCCTTTTTTTTGGTGTCCCTCCTTCCCCCTCACCCCAGCCCTCCGGAGTCTCTCTTCGTTCGCTTACCTCCCTCAGGGAGAGGGGGCTTTAAAAGAAAGAACACTCGGTGCCCAGGATGAGCCGTAATGTTCTCAAACTTACTCCCTTGACACCGCCCATCGGTGCCAAGAAACAAACTCCCTCTCCCTGAGGGAGAGGGCTGGGGTGAGGGGTTTTATTTAGTCAATTCTCTATGAATTACTTCAAGCACTGCTTCTAACTCATCAAACACCTCATTGTTCCAGAAGCGCAGGATTGTAAGTCCTTGCGCCTTGAGGAAATCGCTCCGTTTTTCATCGTAAATGATTGACTCCATATGTTGGCTGCCGTCCAATTCGATAACCAGTTTTTGTCTAAACAGATGAAGTCGACAATATAACCGCCCACTGGGTGTTGTCTTCGGAATTTGCAGTCCGCCAGCTGGCGGTTGCGGAGTTGTTGCCAGATTATATTTTCTGCTTCGGTTTGGTTTTTACGGAGGTTGCGGGCCTTTTGTTTCATGGATTTGTTTGCCCTCACCCCAACCCTCTCCCAGGGGGAGAGGGGGCTTAAGGAAGTTGTCAGCTCACAATCGGGTTTCCCTTTGCCAAGCCCAGGGTGTGTCACGGCTTAAGGTTGACATTAATGTGAGAGGTGGTTTTAAAAGTTTTAATGGGTGATTTTCCTTTAACTCCCTCTCCCCCCTGGGAGGTAAGCGACTGAAAGGAGACTCCGGAGGGCCGGGGTGAGGGGCATTATCTCAAAGAGACCATCTCGCCATCCTTGCTGAATTGCAGTTTGTCTTCCCTGGCCAGCCAGCCAATGGCGGCCAGGACATTGGCCTTGCTGTTTTTTTTCTGCATGATGGCGTTGATCAGGCGGCTGGTGGGCACCAGGCCATTTTGGTCAAGATAGGTGTGGATTTCTCCGGCGGTATAGCCGAATTGCTCAGGGATGGTCAGGCCTTTGCCGGCTTTAAAGGTAATGGCTGTTTTGTTGTTGTCGGCGCCTTTCACCGGCCCTGTTATTTTGTTAACTGCATCAATGGCCCCATGGGTTCGTTTGCTAACATTGCCGGAGACCTTTTCTAGCAGTTCTTCAACTTTTTTTTGGGCCACCTTGCCAGCTGACTCAGCCGTGAATTTTGACCGGGCCAGCGCCTTGCCAACTTTTTCCGTAGTTTCTGTAAGTTTGTTTTTTTTTTGTTGACGTCATCTGGGGCCTCATTGTCCTGAAGGTTATTTGATGAAGGGACGTTCTCTTTTTATTGTGAACATCACCATCATACTTGTCAAGAATACCCTGGGCATGGCCTTTGATTGCCAAAGGCAGGTTGCCGTTCGCTGTTGTCTGCTAAATTGCCCTATTGATTTTTAGCCACGTATTGTCCCAGTCGCCCACCCCTTTTGTAAGACACCGTTGGTCGCGGTTAAAACCATGACAATCGTTTCAGGGATATGTTATTAATGTCTGATTACCAGCGACTTTTTGGCGTCTACGCTCTCTGCGGGATCATTAATATGAGGTTTTCTCCCCGTAGGAGCGAGCTCGGAGTCTTCGCTTACCTGCTTGCGAATGGTGATGGTGGAGCAGGCGCGGGGGGGGATTTTGTCTTGGTTAATGTGGATGGTTATTAATTAAAAACAAGAACGGTGGAAGCATGAAACAGCTCCAGGTTGGTTTAGATGATCGCGCCTATTCGATTTTGATCAAGGAAGGCCTGCTTTTGGAGGTTGGTCAAGAGCTGAAGCTGAGGCAGATTGCCAAACGCTATATCATCATTGCCGATGATAATGTGGCGGAACTCTTTGGCGGCCATGTTGTTGAGTCCTTAAGAAAGGCCGATATCCCCGTTGACCTCCTTACCTTTCCCCATGGCGAGGCCAGTAAGAATCTGGCCACCGTTGAGAAGTTGTCCCGCGACCTTGCCCGGCTCGGTGTTGACCGCCAGGATGCCTTGATCGCCCTTGGTGGCGGTGTTACCGGAGATATCACCGGTTTTCTTGCCGCCATTTATATGCGTGGCATCCCCTTTATCCAGATACCAACGACCCTCCTGGCCCAGGTTGATAGTTCTGTGGGGGGGAAAACCGGGGTGGATATCCCGGAGGGTAAGAACCTGGTGGGCTGCTTTTACCAGCCCCAATGCGTCTTTATTGATAGTGCTGTTCTAAGTGAGCTGCCCCGTGAAGAGTTGCTGAACGGCCTTGCCGAAGTTGTCAAGTATGGCGTTATCTATGATGCGGACTTCTTTAACTTTCTGGTGGCCAATAAAAAGAGCATCCTTGATCTTGAGCCCGCAGTGATTGAGGCGGTGATTGCCCATTGCTGCAATATTAAGGCGCGGGTGGTTGAGGCGGATGAGCGCGAGGCGGACCTGCGCCGTATCCTCAACTATGGCCATACCCTCGGCCATGCGGTGGAGGCGGCCTCCAATTTTACCATTGCCCATGGTATGGCAATCAGTATGGGGATGGTGGCGGTTAACACCCTTGCTGTCAAAAAAAGTCTGTTGACCGAAGATAAGGCCCAGCGTGTCAAGGATGTCTTGCTGGGATTCGGACTGCCCGTTGATATCCCGCCAGAGCTTGATCGCCGCCAGATGAAGGAGTTTTTGAAGAGCGATAAGAAAAGCGTTGGCGGCAAGCCCTTTTTCATTCTGCCCATCCAGATCGGTAAGGTCGTTATCACCGATGATGTGGATGATGCCTTGATTGAAGAGGCGTTTGGCTGAAAGTGCTGTTAGCTAACTGGTGGTATTCCCCTACTATCCTCTCCCTCACCCCAACCCTCTCCCCAAAGGGGCGAGGGAGCTCATTGTAAGCTATGTGTTGATGGGGCACCCATGTCCCCTTTCCCTGGGGGAGGTACGTGAACGAAGAGAGACTTCGGAGGGTTGGGGTGAGGGGAATAAGATATGTAGGCCCCTCTTCTGTAATCTATGATAAGTTTTAGTTAATCGCCATCAACGGCACATCTGAAACCAATGGTGTTAGACCAGGTGGTTGCCGGTTCGATCAAGCGATCAGCGGAGCTGATCTTGCTGGTGGCCCACGAGCCTCCCTTCAGGATAGCGAGCTCTTTGTTGTTCCGGCTGGCAAAATTCGACGAGGTCCACTCAAAAACATTGCCAAGCATATCCAGCAGGCCCAAGGGACTCAGCGACTGTCTGCCGAAAAAGATAACCGGCGTGGTGCAGCCTGCCTGATGGCCCTCCAGGTTGGCCAAGGGCAGGGACTCATTGCCCCAGGGGAAGAGAAAACCCTGCAGGCCCCGGGCGGCGGCCTCCCATTCATCCTCACTGGGTAGACGTTTTCCTGACCAGCTGGCAAAGGCCTTGGTGTCCAGGCGACTGACCTGGACCACGGGATGCTGCCCCCGGTTTTCAAGGGAGCTGCCCGGCCCTTCCGGGTGGCGCCAGTTGGCGCCGGGAACCTGACGGGTAATAATGCCTTTATTGATGGCCATGGTCTGGCGGCCTGTTTTCTGCCGTAAACCACTCCTCAGTCGGCCTGAGGTGACCAGGCCGTGTCCCTGTTGTTCGGCCTCTGTTTGGTAGCCGGTTTCACGGACAAAGAAATCAAAAAGGTCGTTTGTGATGGGCAGTTGGCCGATATAAAATTCCGCTAGGTTGATGGTGGTGGCAGCACGGTCTGTCCGGCGCTTTTTAGGGCCGCCAACGGCATAGGTGCCGGCAGGAATCTTGATGAATTTCGGCATAAAGCGTTCAAGGATCTGGCGCACATATTCATCGTTATTTTCCTGGAGAATGTCCGGCATAGTAACTAAGGCCTCTTCAGGATCAATATACTGAGATAGATCCATGGAGCGTTCCATGGGCGGGGCTTGGCTGCCGGTTCCTTGATCTTTCTGGGTGTCGGCTGGTTGCGAAAGGTCAAGGTCATCATCTACGACCTCAAAGGAGTCCCAGTCGTCATTATCCCGCTGCTCCTGGTCTTCTGAGCCTACCTGGCCCTGGCCCTGGCCGCTGACTGCTGGGTCTTGACCTGATTCTACGCCAGGATCTGCGGCTGTGATATCCTCCTCTTCCAGGCCGGCAAGGTCGTCTTCGTCCATAATGTCGAAATCGTCATCATCAACGACCTCAAGGGAGTCCCAGTCGTCAGCAAGCTCCTCGCCATCAATTTCCTCCATGGACCCCAGGTCCGCCTCAGCTTCTAGGACATCGTCCACCCCATCGATGATTTCAAGGTCTTTTTCAATGGACTCAGCCTCGCCTTCCACTCCTAAATCAACAGGGTCGTCCCCATCGATAATGTCGAAATCGTCATCAATAACCTCAAGGGAATCCCAGTCATCAGCAAGCTCCTCTTCTTCAATTTCCTCGACATCCCCAGCAAGCTCCACCTCCTCGCCATCAATTTCCTCCATGGGCCCCAGATCCGCCTCAGCTTCCAGGACATCGTCCACCCCATCGATGATTTCAAGGTCTTCAATGGCCTCAGTCTCGCCTTCCACTCCTAAATCAACAGGGTCGTCCCCATCGATAATGTCGAAATCGTCATCAATAACCTCAAAGGAGTCCCAGTCATCAGTAATCTCATTTTCTTCTCCGGGAAACCCTGTGACCGCGCTGTCGTTGACCTCTGGCTCCCCCTTCGGCGTCTGATCATCGTCCCCTCCGGCGCCAGGGGATTTGTCCTTACCTGTGTCCTCATCGGAAAGACCGGCTAGCTTGGCAAGGGTCTTGCGGGTGGTGTCAAGCTGGTCGAGGATTTTAAGGGTCTCATCTTTGCCGGTGCTTGTGACCATGCCGGAGAGCATGTCATTGAGGGCGGCCAGGGTGCGTGCCAGGGATTGGCTGTCGTCTCCGGTCAGGGTGAGTCTGTCGAGGAGAAGATTCTTTTTTTCATCGGAAATGATAAAGACATTATCACGACCGATAATGAGACCTTCGGGGTTTGCGCCGCCCTTGATGCCTTGCTTCAGGTTTTTGTTGATGCTTGATTTGAGACTGCTGAGGTTCTTGCGCTTTGCCTTGATTTCAGCAGCGGTTTTGGGGGCCCAGAGTTGATGGATGAGGTTGAGGGGGTCAATGGCCGTAACGGTGTCAAGGCTTTCCTCGTTGGGGAACTGCGTACGAATGGCATGGAGAAGCTGGCCCTTGAGGGTGGCTTCCCTGATGTTGAGATTGTCAATGGCCTCGGTAATGCCGGCCAGGCTGATAAGGGCCATGTTTATCTATTAGGTTGATGGTGGCTGGTCATGGGATATGGTATTTCCATGCTATTCGTAAGGTTTGGCCACGGAACCCACGGAAAACACAGAAATAAATCTCATTTTTGCTGTTCCGTGTCTTCCGTGGCAAAAAAAGGTTCATCACGGATTACCGTGGGGGAGTTGTTTGTTGTGTTGATCTCTTTAGTCGCAATATTCTTTTGTTTCTTTTCGACCGCTCTGCTGCTGCTTGTCCAGCCAGTGAAATGGGCGAAAAGGATACCCCTAACAGCCTACGCCATAGTAAGGGTTGGGAGCTAGCCCTTCGACAGGCTCAGGGCACAGCGTGGTTTGAACTCCCACACCCTGCAAATGCCCGCCCGTTGAGCCTGTCGAAACGCCTTGGCTAAACTGGGGGGGTGCTTGTTCAGGGCTGAATGGGGAAAAACAAGCCACCAGCAGCAAAGGTTCCACGGTAATCCGTGATGAACCAAAAAAAATGTATACCTGTAATAAGTTTGCCTTGATGGTAGAAGGCAGAACCTCTCTTTAGGGTATCGGAAAAAAGTGGCAAAGGAATAAAAAAATAGCTGATTTTCTTGGGCTTTTATTTGATTTCATCCCTCTCGGTCGTTAGACTTTGTGAAGAGTCAGTGGCCACCTAAAAAAAACTACTCCCGCGGGATAGGTTATGGGACATACATATATTTTCGTTGAGACAGAGGAAAAGAGACAGGCGTTGCATGCAGCCCTGCAGGGCCAGGGCGAGGTGATGATTGTCCCCCCCATGGCTGCGGTGGTGGAGGCCAAGAACGTGGACCACCTGGCCCGTGGTGAGGAGGGTTTTCTTTTTAGACCAGCCTCTGACAGCCATGATACCCTGGAAAAAATATTACAAAATGGCGGGGGGCAAATCTATCTGGCCTTTGATTGCAGTGACCGTGGAGAGTATAGCAGCTGGCTGTGGGCCGGGCTGATAGGGCAGCTATCCAAGGGGGCTCTGCAGGTTCGCCGTCTTCATCTGACCTGCCTTGATCAAGGGGGGCTGGCCAAGGCCATGGAGCTTGTTGAGCCCATTGATTCGCGGTTGGCAGCCGGTTTTTATTTTGAGGCGTGTTTTCAGCGTTGTCTTGCTACCCATCTTAACCGCCTTCTTGGCACCTCTTTTGGGCCTGGCGGTATGCCATTGTCCATACCGGTGCTGTCTATCCTGACCCTGCTGACCGCACGGGAGCAGGAGATCAGAGAGTTTTCCGGTACGCCTAAATGGTATGTGGCACTTTCCCTGGAAGGGCCAAGGGGGGTGTTTGCCGCCCAATTAAAGGAGGTGTTCGGGGTCTGCTGCGATGAGACCCTTGAGGGCAGAAAACAGGCCAAGGAGGTTGCCGGAGATTTGGTGGGCCAATCTTTTCCTGTTGTTTCCCGGCAGGAAAATAGCCTGGAAATCCCGGCGCCCCAGCCCTATACCCTCTACGAGCTTATTTTTGATGCCTGCCGTTATTGTCAGATTCCAGTGTCAGAGGCAATGGAGGCCGCCACCTCGCTTTTTGCCGGGGTAACCCTTGGTGGTCAGCATCAGGCCCTGATCTCTTCACTCTACCCGGGGCCTCTCCGCAATATAGAGGCCCTGGTGGACAAAGTTCAGCACCATGTCGCTTCCCAATTTGGCAGTGGGGCCCTGCAGGGTCGTCCTCTCACAGAGTATGGCATCATGCCCCTCAATCCGCAGATTGGGCCTGATGACCTCTCTGGGCTTTCCCATGTCCAGCGCAAGATCTATGATCTCATTTGGCGTCGAGCCCTGGCCAGCCAGATGCCGGGGGCCAGCGGCAAGGAAATAATTCTTGGATTTAAAACAGAAAAATACCGGCTGCAGAGTGATTTCCGGGTGATTGAGGGGCCTGGTTTTCTCCAGGTCTATCAATATGGCTTTGAGGCCCTTATGGATGCCGAGGTTGATGGGGTTCCCCGGGAAGGCGATGGGGCCAAGGTTGCCCAGGTGGTTCCTGAACAGCGTTTGGCCATGGCTCCGGACCTCTACACCCTGCCCAGTCTGGCGGATGAATTGGCAGAGCTTGGTATTGACCGCGAGGAAGAGGTCGTGGAGCTCCTCGGCAAGCTGTGCGCTGCCAACTATGTCAAGGGCCAGGGAAACGGCACCCTGCAATGTGGCCCCAACCTCCACAAGGTGGCCAACACCCTTGACCGGGCCTTTCCCGGGATGCAGGGTCTGAACCTTGTTGTTTACTATGCCCAGACCGTTGATGAGGTGGTCTCCGGTCGCAAACGTTTCCAGATGGCCCTTAAGCAGTTTGATCAAAACCTGATCATGCATGGCAAGCCTCTGGTCAAGGTCAAGATACCCACGTCCATTCCCAAGCGACTCAAAAAATCAACA
>JAUVQZ010000127.1 GCA_030597865.1 Pseudomonadota bacterium
ACCTCGAAGTCTTCATCTTCGAGAAGCTCCTCCAGGACGATGAGGTAGTTTGGTTCGTCATCAACTATGAGAATGGTATGCATGGTTTTTTAATGTTTGTTGATCGATTGGATCCGTTGCTGCAATTGTAGCAGGACATCAAGGGGGACGCGCTGTTTTTTTTGCATGGTACCCAGGCGGGTTCCTGGTCGGATGTCACCATGGTAGTCGCTGCCGCCGGTGATAACCAGATTTTCTTGGGCGCAGAGGCTGAGAAGTTGTTTGCGTAAGCCGGCTGAATGGACAGGGTAATAGGTCTCTATGCCGTCAAGGCCCATATGCACAAAATCGTTGATGAGCTCCATGGACTTTTTGTTATCAAGGGGGATTGTTCCCGGGTGGGCAAGAACAGCCAGGCCCTTGGCCCTGTGGATTATTCTTATGGCATCTTGAACCGGCAGCTTTTCTCTGGCCGCGTAGGCTGGCCGGCCTCTGCGCAGATATTTGTCAAAGGCGGCCTGCATGGTTTGCACCTTGCCAAGGTTGATAAGGAGTTTGCCAAAATGGGGGCGGCCTATCACACCATGACCAGATATGTCCAGCATCTCGTCATAGGTAACGTCAATGCCAATATGACAAAGGTTCGCAATTATTTTCTCATTGCGTATTTTTCTTGTCTGCTGCAGGCGGCCAAGGCTGGTCTTGAGTGCGGTGTTGTCAGGATCAAAGCCGTAGCCCAGGATGTGGATGGCCATGTCTCCATGGTTGGCGCTCAGTTCAACGCCGGAGAGGGCGGGCAGACCTACCTTTTGGGCTGCCCGGAGAAGCTCAGGCACACCTTCTATGGTGTCGTGGTCTGTCAAGGCCAGGCCGCCGAGCTTCTCATTGATTGCCATCTCCACCAGTTCGGCAGGGGTCATGGTGCCGTCGGAGAAAATGGAGTGGCAGTGAAGGTCGATATGTTGCATGGTTTTTGTGATATTGGTCGGCGGTGGCGATGGATAGTAAGGAAAAAATATCCTAACGTGGTACATCTCCGGGTGCAAGGGATAATCAGAGGGGGAAAAAGATAAGGCGGATGACGAGAGTTGTAATGTTATCTCATTAAATCAGGTCGTTATGCCGCATCCACAGGTATAATAACTTCGCTATTTATGCTGTTATTCGTTGAAGTAAATTGATAGGCCATGCTATAGTGCGCTATGCTGTTTGGGTGGTAGGCAAGGTCAGCAATGCTTCCTTGTTTTGCGATTGTTTTGAGCTGGGGTGGATAGTCTTTGCTGTCTGCTGAAAATGGAGGTTGCTAATGGCACAGATAGATGCCTTTTTTAAACTGATGAATGAGCAGGGTGCCTCTGACCTTCATATGATTGCCGGTCAGAAGCCCATTTTACGTATTCGCGGCGATATTGAGCGCGTCAAGTATAAGGTCCTCGACAATGATGAACTCAAGGCCATGTTCTATGAGATTATCACCGAGGAAAAGGCCAAGAAGTTTGAGGAGACTGGTGACATTGACTTTGGTTATGAGATCCCTGGTCTGGCCCGATACCGTGGTAACCTCTTTCAGCAGAAATATGGTGTGGGTGCGGTTTTTCGGGAGATTCCCAGCGAAATTATGAGCGTCCAGCAGCTCAATCTGCCACCGGTTGTCGGCAAACTCTCCCAACTGCCCAAGGGTATGGTTCTGGTGACCGGGCCCACGGGTTCTGGTAAGTCCACCACCCTGGCCGCCATTGTTGATGAATGTAACCGCACCCGTAGTGACCATATCCTCACCATTGAGGACCCCATTGAATTTGTCCATCGCAGCCAGATGGCCGTGATTAACCACCGTGAGGTAGGCACCCATACAAAGAGTTTTTCAGCGGCCCTGCGTGGTGCCCTGCGTGAGGATCCTGACATTATCCTGGTTGGTGAGATGCGTGATCTTGAGACCATTTCCCTGGCCATGGAGGCGGCCATGACCGGTCATCTCGTCTTTGGTACCCTCCATACCCTGAACGCCGCCAAAACGGTTGACCGGATCATTGAAATCTTCCCGGCCGAGCAGCAGTCCCAGGTTCGCTCTACCCTGGCAGACGCCCTCAAGGCCGTTGTTTCCCAGACCATTTTTAAAAGGGTTGATGTCAAGGGACGTTGCGCTGCCCTGGAGATTCTTATCTGTACCCCGGCGGTCCGGAATCTCATCCGCGAGGGTAAGACCTATCAGATCCCCTCTGCCATGCAGACCGGTAAGAAATACGGCATGCAGACCCTGGACGATGCCATTATGGACTATCTCCAGCGGGGCTGGATCTCGCCGGACGATGCCTATATGCATTGTATTGAAAAGAGTAAGTTCGTGCAGTTTCTCAGGAAGCCGCCCACGGATTTCACCGATATTTAATGGTCCTGCGTTCCTGGTAAAGGGCGGTCTCTTCGGAGGCCGCCTTTTTTATTTCCTGGTGACTATCTTCAACCCTTGCCGGTGGAAGGAGATTGTAATGGCGCCGTTGTCAGCCGTTGACAGGGGGGATGCCCCGAGGTCACGATACCTTTCCTCCACCTTGTGGCTTGGGAAATGGGGTTTCTTGAACCTGCTTGATGAGAAAATCACGGTATCCGCTGCCACCTGGGCCAGGAACTCCCTGCTGCTGGAACTGGCGCTGCCATGGTGGGGGGCAATGATGATGTCACTGCTTAGATTTTCCTGGCTGTCAACAAGATGGCTCTCTGCCTCCTCCTCAATATCTCCAGGCATAAGCAGTGAGTGGTCCGCTGAGGTGAATTTAACAACCAGGCCCTGGTTGTTTTGTTTTTCCTGGGGGAGGGTGTGGAGATCTGTCAGGCAGGATAATTCTCTGGCAGCGCCAAGGGGGTAAGTTTCACCAGCCTTTGGGACCTGGATGACGGTTTGCTGTCTGGCCGCGATGGTGAGTAACTTCTGCCAACCGGGATCGTCGGCGTCTCGTGTTGGGATCCAGAGGGTCCGGGGGGCAAAATGATTGAGTAGAAAGGTGGCGCCGCTATAATGGTCATGGTCCGGGTGACTGAGGATTAGCAGGTCAATGGTTCGTATTCCCTTTGACCAGAGGGCCGGGGCAATGACCTGTCTGCCGATATCAAAGGAGGGGGAGTATGGTCCTCCGGCATCCACCACCATGACCTTGCCGCTCGTTGTTTCAATCAGGGTGCAATTCCCATGTCCCACGTCAAGGATGGTGGCCTGGTCAGCCGTAAGTTTTTGAGGCAAGAGGATAAAGAGCGACAGGCAGCAGAGCGTTGCCACTGCTCGGAGCCAGTTTTTTTCTGTTTTTATGAACAAAAAAAGACCGCCATAAAAGAGGACAACCTGGAGAGGAGAAGGGGGCGGCAGCCAGATGGATTTTGACAATGGTTCGAGTTTTCCTGCCAGAAAAAGAGCAAGATCAAGACCAAGCCCCCCTGTTTTAAAAAGGATGAGGCTTAGGTCGGGAAGAAGGGGGGCAAGAAGGCTGGCCGGCAGCCCCCAGCCCAGGGCCCACATGCAGAGAAAGGGCTCGACAACAATGGTTGCCAGGGGGCCGCTGAGGGCAAAACGGTTAAAATGATAGAGTAGCAGGGGCAGGGTGGCGAGGCTGGCTGCCAGAGAAACGGTAATACTGCCGGAGAGGTAGCCGGTGATCTTGCCCTTGAGACCTTTGGACTTCTGATCCAGGAAGAAATGGCGGGCCCGGGGCAGGACAAGGATAATCCCGGTCACTGCGGCAAAGGAGAGTTGGAAGGACACCGAGGTTATGGCCAGGGGATTGATGATCAGGATAAGAAGGGCGGCAATGCTGATATTGGTTGGGCCGTGCCACTGACGGTCGCTGAGCAGGGCGCTGATAAAGACCAGAATCATGAGCAGGGCACGGAGGGCCGGGGTCTGAAAACCGGCCACCAGGCAGTAGAGGATCAGGGGGATAATGGCCGCGCAGGCAGAAATCTTGCGGGCAGAGCCGTTGAGGAGGATGGTCTCCGATCGCCGTAGAAGCCAGAGGGAGACTGCCATGACCGCCCCGGCCAGAAGGGCCATATGCAGGCCGGAGATGGCCAGGAGGTGGACAATGCCAAGGGACCTGAAGAGCTCAACCTGTTCAGGGGAGAGGCCGGCCCTGTCGCCGGTGATTAAGGCCCGGTAAAGGGCGCTGTGTTTTTCCGGAAGGTGGAGACGTAGAAAGCCTATGAGTTCTGCGCGGAGGCGTTCCGGCCCATATCGTATAGAGTTTGTCTTATCAGGCAGGGTGTCCAATTTTATGATGCCCTGGTCAGAGCTGATCCAGCCGTTTATGCGGATATCCTGACTGGCCAGAAAGCGTGGAAAGTTGAAGCCGCCTGGATTGTCAAAACCCTGGGGTGGCCCGATCCTGGCCCTCACCAATATGTGGTCGCCGGGCAGGAGGGGGGCTGTTGGTTTGCCACGCATGGCTAGTCTGACGAGACCGGTTGTCCTCTGAAACACTGGGGGGCTCAGCTCTGCAGGTAAAACAGGGAGGTGGTTTGGCAGGGGGATGAAGACCTCCCTGCTTTCGATGATCAGGGTGGTTCTGTCAAGCCCGTATCCGAGGGCCTTGTTGATAACGCCGATCAGGGCGACCTCGCTTTGTTCTGATACGAGGTTGGCAATATGATGCCCGGTCCGGGGCGGGGCCAAGGCGTAGCTGCCGTGGCAGACCCCGATCAGCAGAAAAAAGATGATTGCAAGGGAGTGGTGCAGTTTTTTGGCCAGGCGCCGGCAGAGAAGGAGCGCCATGCCAAGGCAGAAGGTGGCGACAGGGAGGGCGCTGTAAAGGGCAAAGTCGGGGCGGGATAGGGTGATGCCCATGCCAAAGGCAAGGGTTGCATGGATGACAAGGAAGGATGGCGAAAACAGGTTGTTTGGGTTTCTGCGGTTCATATAAAAAAACCCGCCCTTGTTAGGAGCGGTTTTTTGTCTTGCCCCGTTAGACCACCTTTAGTCGAGGAAGAACTTCAGCTTCTCCCTGCGACTCGAGTGACGCAGCCTGTTTAAGGCCTTTTTCTCAATCTGACGGATACGCTCTCTGGAAACGTTAAAGCGTTTGCCAATCTCCTCCAGGGTATATTCGGCATCCTCACCAATTCCAAAACGGAGGCGGATGATTTTCTCCTCCCTGGGGCTCAGGGTGGAGAGGATACCTGTTACCCGGTCAGCAAGCTCGCTGTTCTTTACGGACTCGTATGGAGATACGGCTTCCTGGTTCTCCAGAAAATCTCCCAGGGTGGAATCGTCATCGCCCACAGGGGTTTCCAGGGAGATAGGTTCCCTGGAGGCCTCAAGGATGGCCAGGATTTTATCCATGGGCAGGCCGGTCTTCTCAGATATCTCAACCGGGGTTGGCTCGCGGCCCAGCTCTTTGAGGAGGGAGTAGAAGGCCTTGAAAAACTGGCTGCGCAGCTCTAGAAAATGAACAGGCAGACGAATGGTTCTGGTCTTGTCAAGGATGGCGCGGGTGATGGCCTGACGGATCCACCAGCTGGCATAGGAGGAGAACTTTTTGCCCTTGGTGTAGTCAAACCGAAACACGGCCCGCATGAGGCCGAGATTGCCCTCCTGGATCAGGTCGGCAAGGCTCAATCCCTGGTGCATATAGCGTTTGGCAATGGAGACCACCAGGCGAAGGTTGGCCTTGATCATCGAGTCTTTTGGCCGATTCAATGGAGCGGGTATACAGACCAATACGAAAGTTGGCAGCACAGATCAGCTCGTTGTCATTATGGTCGCCGGCAATGGCCTGCACCGTACGGCGCATATGGTTTAAATGCTGCTTCTTGGGCTTTAGGGTGGGGTCGCGTTTTTCCCAGAGGTCGATGCGTTCCACAAGGGTGCTGACCTCTTGGAGTTCTGACTTGTCGGTGCGGATGGTTGTGATAATGGCATCAAAACCCTCACGGATGGCCTTGGAGTATTTTTCTTCTTCAGCAGGGGTGAGAAGGTCGAAGCGGCCCATCTCGCGGAGGTAGGTGGTGGTGGTTTCTTCCACCTCCTGGGCAGGCTCAAGCTTCTGATTCTTGGCGGGGCCCTCTTCCTCGTTGCTCTCAGCATCACCTAACTCGCCCTTCAGGTGTTCAGGGAGGGTTTCGACAATCTTGATATTGTTTTTTTTGAGGAAGTCTAAAATGAGGTCGATAAAAGAGGAATCTCTTTCTTCCGGAATGATATCGGTGAGTATATCAATACTGACACAACCACATTTTTTACCAATTTTCTGTAGTCTAGCTTGAATGTCTGCTGGCACAGGCACACTCCGTAAAAATATGTAAAAGGCCTTTAGTTCTTAAGCTTAAGAGGCCTATAAGAAAAAATTGTTCCTTGCCTTCCATGCCCAGTAAAAGGATCTGTTGAGGCCTCTCCCCAGGCAAAAAAAATACGTGTCACCGGAAGAGGCTGGCCAGTGACACGAAAACTTCATAACCTACATAATTAGTGGCTGGATAGCAACCCTTTTCTGGTTCTTCTTGAGACGCTTCTTGACTTTCCAGGGAGTGCCCCCCATAATCAACAAGAATATTTCTTAGCCCATGAAAAAAAGTGAGGTCATTGTCCCTATGTCCCATCGCTATACGGCCATCCTGCTCCATGTCTCATCGTTGCCCGGATCATATGGCAGCGGCGATATTGGTGCGGGCTTTCAATTTGTCGATTTTCTTGTCAAATCAGGGGTGCGGTGCTGGCAGTTCCTGCCAACCTGCCCGACCTCAGGGGAATTTGGCTTTTCTCCCTATATGGCTTTCTCCGCCTGTGCCGGCAGTCCTCTCTTGGTGAGTCTGGAACTGATGGTTGCCTCGGGTTTTCTCGGGGAAAGTGACCTGAACGGCCTGCGGGCATCATCTGAATATCAGGCAGATTTTTCCCATGCTGATGCTGTGCGCCAACCCTTATTTGTCAAGGCCTATCGTCAGCTTAGCGGTGATAGGCGCCGGCATTTCTTGGAGTTTTGTGATGCTGAGCAGGGTTGGCTTGATGATTACGCCGTTTTTATGGCTGCAAAAGATAAGTTTGACAATGCCCCCTGGAATAATTGGCCCCAGGCCATTGCCCGGCGCGATGCCAAGGAGTTGGCCCTCTTTTGTGAGAAAAACGAAGATGCCGTGGCGTTTCAGAAATTCTGCCAGTATCTCTTTTTTGATCAGTGGCAACAGCTTCGTAACTATGCCCGCCACAAGGGGATTCTCCTCTTTGGTGACATGCCCATTTATGTGAGCCATGACTCCAGTGATGTCTGGGCCAACCAGGATTGTTTCGATCTTGATCCAGGTAGCGGCGAAGCATTGAATGTGGCTGGCGTGCCACCCGATTATTTCAGCGCCACGGGGCAGCGCTGGGGCAACCCCTTGTATCTTTGGAAGCAGGCGGAAAACGCAGATTCATCGTTGTGTCGCTGGTGGAGCAAACGATTTGAGGTGGTCTCTGGTATGCTTGATATGGTCCGGATCGATCATTTCCGGGGTTTTGAGTCGTACTGGGAGATTCCTGCCAAGGAGAAAACAGCTGTTAAGGGTATGTGGCAGAAAGGACCTGGGCTGGGTTTTTTCAAGAAAATGGAGGGGGTGATTGCAGATATTGAAATTGTTGCCGAGGATCTCGGCATCATAACCTCTGCCGTTGAAAAACTCAGGGCAGATCTTGGTTTTCCTGGGATGAAGATCCTCCAGTTTGCCTTTGATTCAGATGCTGATAATACCTATCTGCCCCATAACCTGACTGATCCGAACTGTCTCATCTATACCGGCACCCATGATAATGATACGGCTGTGGGCTGGTATTTTGATCCCGAAGTTTCACAGCGGGCCAAAGACAGGTTGAGGCGTTATGCAAACAGCGATGGGCAGGATATCCATCTCGATTTTATCCGACTGGCGCTGTCCTCAACCGCCCGCATGGCAGTGCTCCCCATGCAGGATATTTTGGGATTTGGTACTGATTGCCGGATGAACAAGCCCGCCACTGTGGAGGGCAATTGGCTGTGGCGCTGTGCCCCAAGATATCTTAATGACGATGTGGCAACCTTTCTGCGCCAGGAAAACGAATTTTATGGGCGTAGTTTTTTTGCAAAAAGTGAGGGGGAAGATACTTGACAAACCATGGCCGGCAGAGTAATTAGAATCCCTCATTTCATGGCCCCTTCGTCTAGCGGTCAGGACACTGGCCTCTCACGCCGGTAACAGGGGTTCGATTCCCCTAGGGGTCACCATGAAAAATTTTAAGGGCTTAGCGCATATGTGCTAAGCCCTTTTTTTTTGAATAAAAACGGGAGTAGGAGCCACATAACTGCCTGTTTTAGTTTTTTATTTCTGCTAGATTTCAAATTCACCCTTTTCGCCGGTGAA